>JBHHVM010000240.1:0-5651 GCA_046754265.1 Phycisphaerae bacterium | reverse complement strand
TGGTTCAGGCCGACGCCAACCCCATCGGCGTGCGGATGCAACGGGAAGCTTCGGCCTTTGGAGATTCGGAAGGCGGGTTTTAGGAACGTGGAACTCGGAACGCGGAATGTGGCAAAGCATGGTGCATCTATGTGGGACCGGTTTCCAACCGGTCTGTCTCACCGGTTGAAAACCGGTGCCACATTTATTGTTGGAACGCCTGAAAGCTGATAGCTGACTTGAGATTGGTTATGTTCGAGCGTCAACGACATCGCCGGCGGGGTTTGGTTCTGCCGGTGATGTTGCTCATCCTGTTGCTGCTGGGCCTGCTGGCAGCCAGCTTCGCGTTTCGGGTCCATGCCGACTATTCCGCGATGAACGCGGTGGCGTTCGGAATGCACACCCGCCTGGCGGCCGAGGCCGGCCTGCAATCGGCCATGCTGCTGTTGCGCACCCAGCAAAACAACGTCGCAGCCTGGTACAACAACCCCGAATTGCTCAATCGCGTGATCGTCTGGACGCCCGACGACGAGACCGTCTGGGGCACCAACCGAGAGTTTGACGAAAACGTCGTCGCCTACCGCTTCAGCCTGGTGGCCGACGACCCGCTGGACGATTTGCAGCGCTGCCGCTACGGCATCACCGACGAGTCGGCCAAGTTGAACATCAACACCGCCACCGGCCCCCAGTTGCGACGGCTTATCGCCCAAATCGCCACCAAGGACATGGTGGTGGATCAACTGGTGGACGCCCTGCTGGACTGGCGCGACGCCGACGACACCGTCCGGGAATCCGGGGCCGAAGCCCCCTACTACGCCGGCCTGAAAACACCTTACCGGCCCAAGAACGGCCCATTCGACACCGTTGAAGAACTGCTCCTGGTCAGAGGGTTCAACGGACGCGTGCTATACGGCGAAGACTTCGACCGCAACGGCATCTTCACCCCCAACGAAGACGACGGCGACAAGAGTTTCCCCGAGGACGACAGCGACGGCCTGTTGAACCGCGGGATGTATCCTTACGTCACCGCCATCTCGCGCGATTCCAACCTCGATGCCCAAAACCGCCCCCGCATTTTTCTGTACGGCAACGCCGATCAGGTTCGTAGCGCCTTGTCCGAGTTCTTCGACGAGGCCAAGGTCGAATTCATCATGGCCACGGTCACGGGTCAGAGCGGTAACGGTCAGAACAGCGACGATCAGGGCGCCGGCGACCAGACAGGCCAAGACGCTACACCTGTCGAGGGTGACCAAGCCCGTCGCTCCCAGGTGCAACCCTCAGACCAAGATGCGGACGACGGCCAAGATCAAAACGAGACCGACCCATCACAGGAGCCCCCGGGGCAGGGTCCAAGCACCGGCAGCGGGGCGGGATCGGGCACAGCCACGCCACGCCTCAACAGCCCCGCCGATTTGCTGACCGCCCCGGATCCCAACCCGTTGACGACGGACGATCTACCCATCCTAATGGCCAACACCACCACGCAAGACCCCTTGAGGCCCCAAGAGGGGCTGATCAACGTCCTGACCGCCCCGCCTCAGGTCTTGCGCTGCCTGGACGGGCTGGACGGCAACGCCATCGGCGGGATTCTGTCCGCCCGCGCGGAGCTTGACGAGGAGGAACGGGCCGACACCGCCTGGCTGGTGACCCGCGGGATTCTCAGTCTGGAAGATTATGCCAGGGTGGCCCCGCAACTGACCGTCCGAGGCCAGCAATTCACCATCGAGGCGCTGGGTTACGCGGACCACATCGGGACGGTGTCCCGGTTGCAGGTTATCGTCGAAATGCGCGGGCCGGTCGCCCAGGTCATCTACTATCGTGATCTGACCAACCTGGGCGCAGCCTTTCCCATTCGGCGGAATGAAGCCGAGCTTGGATTCGAGGGCAAACGTGGCTGATCGACACATTCTAAGCCTGGATTGGGATCCGCGAGAGCTGCGCATCGTGCATGCCCGCATCCGTAAGGACCAAGTGCGCGTCCTGGACGTCCTGGCGGTCTCCATCCCCCGCGAGGTCAACGTCGGCGATGCCGAGCAGATGGGCCACGTGTTGCGCGACGCCCTCCGCCAGGAGCGCATCTCCACGCGCCGAGTCATCATCGACATTCCCCGCGACCAGGCGGTGCTCAACACGTTGACCCTGCCCAAGGTGTCGGTCAGCGACTTGGCTGGGATGGTCCAACTGCAGATCGGCAAAGGGCTGCCCTTTGCCACGGCCGAAGCCGTCATCGACTTTGCAGTTCCGCCCGACGACGGCGAGGCAGACAAGGTTGAAGTGCTGGTCGGGGCCGTGCGTAGCGACGTGGTCGATTATTACCGCAAGATTTGCCAAGTCGCCGGCCTGAAATTGGAACGGGCTGGGCTGCGACCCTACGCCAACCGCATGGCCATCGCCCATTTCCTCTCCGGCCAGTTGCCCGAGCGGGTGCTGGTGGTGGACGTGGGTCCCAGTCTGACCGAGATCGACGTGCTGCGACGAGGCCAATTGGTTTTTTCCCGGGCGGCCTCGGTCTACGTGCCAAGCGGCGACACCGTCATCATGTCCATCGACCGGGGATCCCGAACGGGGGACCTCGAAGCCCCGGACGAGAATCCGCCGGAGCCCGACGATCAGGGCGTCTCCATCGTGCCCTTCCGGGCCGATACCCCCCACCGACCCGGCGATACCGCGGGGGTGGTGGCCGATTTGATGGTGGAAGTAACCCGTTCAATCGAAGCCTATCGCGGCACGGACGCCGGGGCGGAGATGGACTGCGCCGTGGTCGCGGGCGGCACGGGCGTCGAAGAAGCCCTGGCCGAGGCCATTCAGCGGCGTTTCAACATCAACGCCGAGACTTACAACCCTGCTTCCTGTCTGGAGGGCGACGCCCAAAAGGCCGCCGACGCCGCCGGTTTCTCCGCCGCCTTAGGGCTGGTGCTCGGCCATGCAGCCCAGGGTGGGCTGCACTTTGATTTCCTGAACCCCAAGAAGCCCGAAGCCCCGGGACAGGCCCGACTCAAACGCGTGCCCATGGTCGCCGGCGTCGCCGCCGTTTTGGGGTTGGCCGCCCCCCCCTGGTACATAAAAGGGCCCGCCAAGCAGTTCGCCCGCGTGGCCGAATTGGAAGAGCAGATTCAAGAGGCCAAGGACCAGATCAAAGCCAACAAGAAGTTCATGGCCATGATCGAGTCCGTCGAACAATTCGAAGCCGACCAGGTCGTCTGGGTGGACGAGCTGCGCAACCTGATCGACGTACTGCCCGACAACAAGAAGGTCGTGCTTTCCAAAGTGGACATGTACCAAAACGGCAAGCGGCTGGAAATCGGGCTGCGTTCCAAGACGGGGCAACAAGCTCCGCGAATCGTGGACAATTTCGAGGTCTTCCGCCCCGAGGACGACGACGAGCCCTACTACCGGGCCTCGCGCGGCACCACCAGCGTGGGCCGGGGGGACTACAAGCACGAGAGCACAATTTCGGTCCACATCGTCAACGGCGATACCAAGAGCAAGAAAAAGAGTAAACACAACAAGCGGCGGGGCTGACCGGCCCCCGGGCGATATATGAATCAGCGGGAAAAAAGATTGGCAGTGGCGGTTGGGATCATGGCCGGGGTGGGCATCCTGGTCAAAGGCGTCTACCCGGCCGTCATCAAGCCCTGGTTCGACATGGACGACAGAATCGCCAGCCTCCAGGACGACCTCGCCGAGCAGGAGGAAAAACGTGACCGCATCGACGACGCCATGCTGGCTTACAAACATTTCGTCGAACGCACCGGCGACACCGACCCCATGAAGGTTCGCAACCACTTGCAGGGTCAACTGGAGGACCTCATCCGCAAGCAGCGACTCGAGTCGCCCGAGACCCGCATCACCCCGAAGCGACCGACCACCGACCGCAAGACCGGGGTCCACACGGTGACGCTCTCGGTCGCGGCTGAAGGACGGCTGGAACAGCTCGTCCGCTTCGTGGGCAAGTGCTACGAACTGCCCTACATCATGCGCTTCAAGGACCTCAAGCTGACCCCCGCCGGCGGCAAAGCCAAAAACAAAAATGCCGACCGCGTTCGCCTGTCCGCGACACTCGACACCCTGGTCTTGCCCAAAGACCCCAAGGCCCGGGACCTGGACTTCGACGCCCTGCAACAACCGGTCAAGCTGGTCAAGCACTCGGGCGAGCCGTTGGCCATGATTTGGGATCGCAAGCCGTTTAATGAATACGTGAAGCCCAAGCTACCGCCACCACCACCGCCGCCGCCAACTCGGGGCAGCGATAGCGCCAAGACGCCAACGCAGGTAGCGGAGGCAGCCCCTCAACCGAAGAAACCCACCGGCGACCCCAATCGTAAAGACAAGTACCTGGCCGGCGTCATGCGCTACGGGCAAGACGAGCTGATGATCATCGACCCGCGGCGCAACACCACCGAATACATCGCCAAGGGCGAAAAACTGGACGGCGGAAACCTCCTTTACGTGCATCCTTACGGCGGCGTGGTGCATAAAGAGGATGGAGATTACTTCTATGAGATCGGCCTGACCCTGGACCAAGCCGTGCTCATGAAAGACGGAACTGACCTTTCGGAAGTCGATCGGCTGGTCATGGGGTTTCGCTCGCCGGGAGCGGACCTGCTGGTCGAGCCGGGCGTGTCGGCCAAGACACCCGCCAGTCTCGATCGAACCGCTCGGTCCGTTCGACCCGCTACGCCCAGACGAGCCGCGGCCCGACGAGCGAGTGCGCAGAACCGACTTGACGCTCGCCAAGCTCGCCAGGCTCGCAAACTCGAGGCCAAGAGAGAAGCCGCGGCCCGGGACCCCGAAGCCGTGGATGCCAGTGAGCAGCACAAAATGACCACGCCCTTTCAAGGGCCCAAACAAAGTCGCGGAAAACCGCGTGGATGAAACCAAGGCCCTTTTGGCCAAACTCGAGCTTCCGACGGATTGCTCAGCCGCCCCAGCGGTGCAAAGACGAAACGTTGGACGCACAACCTCTGGAACCATGCCCGGTTGATCTGGGAGGCATAAAGATGACAGCAATCCAACGAAATCACCGACAACGGTCCAACATTGCCTGGCTGCTATGGGTCTTGCCGGTCGCCTGGTTGGCCGCCGACATGTCCCCCGCCATCTGTTGGGCCCAACAGGCCACTGAAGAGCAGCAAGAAGAGGACGACCAGACCGCCGAGCAGGAAGAGGGCGACGCCGAGGACGACGACGCATCGGCCGATGACGACCAAGCTGACGACGAGCAGGCGGCCGATTCAGCCGACGATGAAGACGCCTCAGCCGATCAGGATCCCGACGCCGAAGCGGATGAAGACGACTCAGCCGACACAGACGGTCAAACCGAGATCGATTCTCAACCCGCCGAGTCGGACGAAGAGTCAGCCGAAATACCAATCCCGCCCAGCGAAGCCGACGCCAGCCGGGACGATGCGGACAGCGCCGATACGCCCGAGGAACAGGCCCAAGACGATCAAGAAGCCGAAGCATCAGCCGAGGCAGACAAGCCCCCGAAGCCTGCTAAGAAACTCACCGCCAAGCAGCGGCTCGAGGCCCGTCGCAAACGCATGACCGACATAGCCAAACGCAACCAGGCCAAAAGGCGACAGCAACAGCGCGCCAGGGGCCGAGCCACCAAGCCTGTGCCCAACCCATCCAAGCGCAATCGGCTGTCCACCAGAACCGGCGTAGCCCAG
>JBHHVM010000239.1:0-5713 GCA_046754265.1 Phycisphaerae bacterium | reverse complement strand
CCCACCCTTGCTGCGCAAGAATGGGGCACCCACCTCACGTTTGCTGTGCCAGGACGGGGCATCAGGCTGCCCTAATTGTTGGTCAACCATTCCTTTAACAACAACAGCGTCGCCTGCTTATTCGGGATGGCAAACCCCCCCGCCAGGTCGGGGTCGTGTTGGATGGGGGGGCGGACATTGGACAGGCCCACGCAGGAGGGACAGCCGGCCGGGCAGGGACATTCGGCGATCAGCTCCAAACAGACGCCCAGCAGTTCGCCGAAATGTTGATAGCCCTTTTCGGCATAACCCAGCCCGCCGTGATAGCGGTCGTAGACGAACAGGGCTCGGGCCCCGAGGTTGGATGAATCGATCAGCCCGGAGATGTCCCGCCGGTCGCACATGGCCAACATGGGCAGCGTCACGAGCAGCAAGTTGCGGACGCCGACCAGCCCTTCGACGGGCTGATACCCGGCCCCGGCCACCTGATTCATGGCCCGTTCGGGCGGCACCGCCCACAACCCGGTCGTGGGAATGTTCAGCGCCGGCAGGTCCAGCGCCTCCTGGCCGATGTTTTCAAGCGTGTGGTAACGAATCTTCTTGAAACCCACCGATTGCCAGGCGACATCCAGCGCCCCGAAAAACTTGGTGCCCCCGTTGAACGGCTCCTGCTGCCGCGTCTCGAGAATGCGGGCCTGGGATGAAAGCATGACCTGTGTGTAGTAGTCCACGTCGCTGCGTTCGACGCGGGCGGTCTTGCCGTCGATGTCCAAATCGCGGACGAAGTAATTCTCCCCGTTGTGCAGATAGATGGCGTGCGGATAGACCAACTCCAAGGCGCTGATGGAATCGACGTTGCCGATGGTGGCCGGTTCCTGCCCGTTCGGCGCGTCGATGATGGCATAAGTGTCATGGCCAACCATGCGCAGGTCGATCTGATGGTGCGGCAAGGCTCCGCTGGTCAGTTGAAAGCGGTAAGTGTCGCCAGAGTCGAAGCGGTACCAGCTTTCTTGGCCGGTTTGACGCTCCATTAACGATTGGCACCTGCCGGTCACGCCGGGGCCGAAGTAGCTCTCGTCGGCCGGGGTAATGGGCAGCTCCGCCGCGGCGCAACGGAGCTGATCGGCAAAGATGCGTTCGTTGGCAGGATCGACAGCCGCGTGTTCGGGGGCTTGGCCGAAGAAATAATCCGGGTGGCGCATCAGGTATTGATCGATCGGCTCGTTGTAGGCGATGAGCACGGTCAGGGCGTCGTCGCTGCGCCGGCCCGCCCTGCCCGCCTGTTGCCAGGTGCTGCAAATCGTGCCCGGAAAGCCCACGATAATGGCGGCGTCCAGCGATCCCACGTCGATGCCCAGCTCCAGCGCATTGGTGCTGCACACCCCCAGCAGTTCGCCGCTGAAAAGCTGGCGTTCGATGTCCCGACGTTCCTGGGGCAGATAGCCGCCGCGATAGGGTCGCACCTTGCGGGCCAGTTCGGGTTTCCGGTGATCCAGGTCCTCACGGAGGTACTTGTAGATCAACTCAGCCGCCACGCGCGATCGGGCAAAGGTAATGGTCTGCACGTTTTCGGCGATCAGTTGGCCCATCAGATGTTGGGCTTCGACGTTGGCGGAGCGTCGTTCCAGTCGGTCCCGGCCCACAAAGGGCGGGTTCCACAGGACGAAGTGCTTTCGGCCTCGGGGAGCGCCGTCATCGTCGATGACCTGCACCGGTTTGTGGATGAGTTTCTCGGCCAACTCGCCGGGGTTGGCGATGGTGGCGCTGCAACCGATAAAGATCGGATCGGACTCGGGCCGGCAGATGCGGCGGAGCCGGCGGATGACTCCAGCCACGTGCGACCCGAAGATGCCGCGATAACTGTGCAACTCGTCGATGACCACGTACCGCAGGTTCCGCAGAAAACCCTCCCGTAGCCACCGCCCGTGTTGGGGCAAAATCGTATTGTGCAGCATGTCGGGGTTGGTCAGGATGATGTTGGCCCCCGCCCGGGCGACTTTGCGACGGCTCTGGGGCGTGTCGCCATCGTAGGTAGACGCTTTGAGGTGGGCCAGGCGGGGGTCCGCCCCGATCAAGCGCTGCAACGCGCCAAGCTGATCCTGGGCCAGCGCTTTGGTGGGAAAAAGATAAAGCGCCCGGGCCTGGGGGTCCTGGAGCATGGCATCGAGTACCGGCAGGTTGTAGCACAGCGTCTTGCCAGACGCGGTTCCGGTGACCACCACCACATCGCGCCTGGCTGACACCGCGTCCAAGGCGGCCGCTTGATGCGTGTAGAGGCGGTCGATGCCCAACCTGGCCAGGGCGGCCCCGAGGGCGGGCTGAAGGGGATTGGCCGGTTCGGCGAAACGGGCCTGGCGGGCGGGGATCTCTTTGACGGCCACGATCTGATCGCGGTAGCCGCGCCCGGAGCGGAGCCTGTCCAGCAGGTGGTCTACATTCATAGTGGGTGCATGATTCCGGGACCGCGCCGAATCAGGGTATCGCCACGCCCCGCACGCGTCCAGCCGGCATCCAAAGGGGCTGCATATCCGGCCGGGTTCACTTAGAATGCGGTGCAGATGGCGACCCTAGCCAGAATCGGGAGGTTGACGTGCTTGATGAGATTTTCAGACTCCAGGCGGAGTTGAATCACCGGATCGGTTTCGACACCCAAGCCCTGCACGAGAACTTTGATCCGGCCAAGGCGGGCGAGTGGCTGAACAACTATATCGCCGCCGCCAGCAACGAGTTGGAGGAGCTGCGGGACTGCACGTTTTGGAAGCACTGGTGTTCCGAGGCCAAGGCCGGCCGGCGGTTCGAGCTGCACGACCTGCAGAATGCCCGGGTCGAGGTGATTGACTTGCTGTTTTTCTGGGTGAGCCTGGCCCAGTGCGTGGGCCTTGACGCCAAGGACGTGCATGAGTTGTACCTTCAGAAATTAAAGGTCAACCACCAGCGGCAGGACAGCAGCTATTCGATGACCGGCAAGGATGAATCCGATAACCGCGGTATTCGGCTGGACCGGTAAAAAAAACCCAACCCAGCCCCCAGAGAGCCGCGGGCTTCAGTTCGTGCGGACCGCGCAATTCGAGGTTTTGGGACGGTTTTCAACTTCGTTATTACTGCCCCTTGAATTAACCCCGCCGAATGTGAACAATAAGACTACTGACGCAGTGGGGGATAGAAGCAGACCCGTCTGACGTGTCCTCCACGCGCCGACTGTGGATTAAGCACATTCCGGCTGATTTCGATCCATCTGGGGGCCGGTTGAACACCGGCCCGCGGGCCCGAAAAGGGGTGGAGGGTTTCAGTGGCGAAGCGATTTCTTGCCTGGTCATACAGGCCAATTCGTGTGGTGGCCCTGTTGGCGGCGGTGGCGGGTGTCGGCGTCGTTTGGGCGCTCCCGGTGCCGACGACGCTGGACGACTTCTTCACGCCCGGAACACAGCCGGCTGCGGCAGACCCCACCTTTGAGCCGTTAAAGACCTCGTCGTATTGTCGATCCTGCCATCCACCGGGAGAACCCACCATCCCCATCTACGAGCGCTGGGAAGGCAGCATGATGGCCCACTCGCTCCGCGACCCGGTGTTTCAGGCGGCCATGACCATTGCCAATCAAGACGCCGTCGACGTGGGCGACATGTGCATTCGCTGCCATTCGCCGCTGGGGTGGATCGGCGGGCGGTCCGTGCCGACCGACGGGTCAGCCCTGACGGCCGATGACCGCGACGGGGTGACCTGCAACTTCTGCCACCGACTCGTGGACCCGGTGTTCAAGCCGGGCGTCTCACCGGCTGTCGATCAGCAAATCCTGGCGGATTTGACCTCCAATGGGCTGTTGCCGCCCGCCCCGCAAAACGGGTCCTACATTCTGGACCCGCAGGACCGCCGGCGCGGGCCGTTCGACATCATCCCCGGTTTGGGTTTCGATCCGCACCCCTCTCCGACGCAGATTTCTCCGTTTCATACGACCTCGGAGTTGTGCGGCACCTGCCACGACGTGGCCAACCCAGCCTTTACCCGCCAGCCGGATGGAAGCTATGCCCTCAATGCCCTGGGGGCGCCCCATCCCACCGGCGCCAAATATGACATGTTCCCGCTGGAGCGAACCTACAGCGAATGGTCCCAGAGCGCATTCGCGGCCGGCCCCATCGACATGGGCGGTCGCTTCGGGGGCAACAATCCACTGGTCAGCACCTGCCAGGATTGCCACATGCCCAAGACCACAGCCCAGGGCTGCGTTTTCGCTTCACCGCGAACCGACCTGCCCATGCATGATTTCACCGGCGGGTCGACCTGGGTGTTGAATTCGGTCATGAACCTCTACCCCCAAGACAACGTCGATTCGTTTGCCATTGCCGACGGGATCGCCCGGGCCCAGTCCATGCTGTCTCGGGCCGCCTCGCTGAGCGTGCAACAGACCGGCTGCTTCGTGGACGTGCAGGTGACCAATGAAACCGGACACAAGTTGCCGACCGGGTTCCCCGAAGGTCGGCGGGTGTGGCTCAACGTGCGCTTCCTGGACGCAGCCGGTCAGCCCATTGCCGAACACGGGTCCTATGACGTGCTGACAGCCACCCTGGACGAGCACAACACGCGCGTCTACGAGACGCTCCAGGGCGTGGACGCCGACGTGGCTGGTGCCACGGGATTGTCAGTCGGCCCGACGTTTCACGTGGTGCTCAACAACGTCGTGGTTAAAGATAATCGCATTCCCCCGCGGGGGTTCTCCAACGCCGGATTCGCGTCGGTCCAAGCCGCCCCGGTCAGGGCCAACTACGCCGACGGCCAATACTGGGACGACGTGCGGTTTCACGCCCCACCCGGGTCCGCCTCAGTCGTGGTGACGCTTTACTATCAATCCACCACCAAGGAATACATCGAGTTTTTGCGCGACCAGAACATCACCGATGCCAAAGGCCAACTGGCCTACGACGAATGGGTCTTGTACGGCCAATCCGCCCCGGTGACCATGGCTTCGCAAACCTTGGCCCTGACGCCCCAGGCCGGTGGGGACTACGACGGCAGCAGCACCGTCGATCTGGCCGACCACGCCTTCCTACCCGGCTGCCTACAAGGCCCCGACGTTTTGGTCGCCCCAGCCTGCCAACCTTTCGACTGCGACAACGACGGCGACGTGGACGCATACGATAACGCCGCCTTCAACCTGGCCTACAGCAACGGCCTGTAACACAAAGGGGTCAGGACTCTTTTTCGGCTTCCCGACGGTGTCGCTACGACGGCTGATTTTGGGCCCGGTAACACGTCCGGCGGGGTCTGGGAGTGGATTAGCCCTGCCCGCCAACCGGGGGTTCCGGCGCCGAATCGGGAATACTACCACGCTGAGCGCAGGTCTACCGTTTCTGCCACGGCCCCACTAGGCTCGTCCTTCAGACGGGTTAATATGCCACCACCACCCCCAAGCCCGCTTCAGCGGGCTTCTTCGGGCCAGGCTTCAGCCGCTTGTACTGTCACGCACCCCTGATCTTGGACGAGGTCCTGGAGACACCACCGACTCTTGCCCCGAGTCAGCCAGCGCCTTAGCGTAGCGTAGAAGAACAAAACAGAAGCACAGCCATGCGTGAGTATCTCCATACACTGTTAATGACCTAACCATTTCATCGAGCGAAAGGTATAAACCCATGACGTTTGAACAGGCCGGAAAGGCTTTGGAACAGTTGTGCAAGAATTGAGCCCGAGCCGTTCAACGACCTCAAATGTGAATTTGGACCGTCCTACGAAGTGGGCCCGAACT
>JBHHVM010000238.1:0-5739 GCA_046754265.1 Phycisphaerae bacterium | reverse complement strand
CCGCCGCCGCCACCTCCGCCTCCGGTAGTGGTGGGGCATCCCATGCCCTGAATCATCACGAACATCAGCGCCGTGCTGGCCAGCACACCCAGAACCCGCCAACATCGATTGCCTAGAGTCATTTTCAGCCTCCTTAGTTTAATTTCCCACGACGGCGCGGCGCAGAATCCGCCACGCTGTCACCCCGCGAGTCACAACCTCAATATTTTCGTCTATCCAGACGGGTCCGGGCCGTTGCCGGCTGCGGAACCATTCGCTCCGCAACCGTCGCGCCATTCAACAGCCACCCAAGTTCACCGATTTGGTACCGATCGCTCAGCCCATGCCGCCAGCCCGGCAGCTTGGCGGATTGTCAGCCCCCACACGATGGGCGTCAAGGGTAATTAGGGCCGAAATGCCTCCCAGTCGCCGGCTACCTTCATTCCCGATCCATATGGCGGGCCGTCAACCCGGACCCCATCTCCAAGCTCACCGATCCGATCCGTGGCGCCGGGCCCTACAGCGGCGACATCGTCGATTGACAGAACCCATCCGCCGGGCCCATCAATTCCATGGTGATGTCGGTGTCAGTAAGCGTCAGCGTCAGGGCATGATCCGCAATGTCGAAGGCTGTAACGCCCCCTCCTGTGGCCTGATCGCCGTCGACAGTCAGGTCGATGTCGTCGTTTGCTTCCAGGCCTCGCAGAATCAGCCTATCGCAATCCACAACCAGCGACACCGTGCTGCCGTTGCCCGGGCAACTGCCCGACAGCGTGTAGTCACCCATCCGCTCGGCCCAATTGCCCAGCACTTCCGTGCCATCCACTTCGATGGGGAAGAACGTCACCGCATAGGTCGTGGTGCAATCCTCCGGGTTGGTGTAGACGTTCGTGGCTGTCCCGCAGCACAGATCGTCGATCTGCCCCTCGTAAGACTCCCCGCCATCGTCACGCATGGCCAGGAACGAACCCTGACCATCGATATCTCCGGTGTTGACGTCTCCGGTGCTGGACTGCTCGATGGTGATGGTGCCCCCTTCGATGGTGATGTTGAGCCTGTCGTCGAACGCCTCCACGTTTCCGCAGTCGTTGGCACCCTCTGTGAAGGACGCCTTGACCACGCACGTGCCGTTACCGCCGCCTCCGATGGGACAGGCATCGCCGATGCCGTCCCCGTCTTCATCTTCCTGGCCTGGGTTTGGATCCAGCACGCAGTTATCCACCCCATCGTGCCAGCCGTCGTCATCGGAATCCGGCGGGCACACCGAGTGTTGATGCACCGCCCCGAAATCCGGGTCCGTAATGGATGGGAAGTGATTGGAGACGATTCTGCAACCCTCGGGCAGGGCCTGCCGCGTACCGGCTGAACCCGCGAGCACCTCACCAATGATAAAGGTCCGCGGCAGATCCGGATCGTCCGGATCGAGGGTGTGAATCCACTCCAGGTCCGCCCGGAACTCGGTGGCTTCGCGCTGATCCGTGGCGAAATCCAGCACCCGTTCGACGCTCGGATCGGCGGTATGGGTAAAGGTGTATCGAGGCAAGACCGGCAGCACGCTGACGGCCGTTCCGCCATTGTCGTTGTCTTTCGTGGCCGTCAAGGTGCCCATCGGAGAGGGCGTGTCCGAAAGGTCCAGCAGCACGTCCCACTGCGTCGGCTGGCCGTCGCACATGACCGTAATGGGATCGGTGCTGATCAGGCTCAGCGCCACGATCTGAATTTCGACGGCCCTTTCCGTGCCGACCGGGTCGGATGGGGCGATGGGATCGCCGTTTCGCTGAACGATCGTATCGGCTGCACCCGTCTCGCTTTCGTTGAGGGGCAGACCTTCAAAGCCGATCGTTCCGGCGAAGGCCTCACAGCTTTGTCCGCCAAAGTCAAAGAACCCGGCCGGAATTGGTTCCGGCGCGAAATTCTGCGTGGTGCCGCCACCGGCCGGCGTAAACCAGGGGTCGTTCTTGGCTGGGCCCTCGACCTTCTGTTCCTCGCACGTTCCAGCCTCGCCGCAAATCAGGTCGCCCATACAGTCGGTGGTGGTGGCGCAGGCACCGCCCACCCCCACGGTCCCGCCGCCTCCGGGACCGGTTGCATCCTGACACGTTTGGGCATCGCCACAGACCAGATCGCCCAGGCAGTCGGAATTGACGGTGCAGGAACCTCCTTGGCCCTGGGGGCCGTCCTCACCCCCACCGCCTGCCCCGCCGCCGCCCGCGGGGCACCCGACTGTCTGCACCCATGCCACGGCAAAGAGCAAGCCCAAAGACGCACCGTACCCACGGCGTAGTCTGCTGTCCGATTTCATACCCGATCTCCTTAGTGCAAGACCCCCGCAGCACCGCGCAGAGGCCACTGCCAATACCTGGCCTTGCCCGGCAACCTGGGGGAATGTCCTCTATCAGACGGGGTCTAGCCATCGTCGATTGCGGAGCAACCCACTCCGCAGCCGTCGCGCCAGCCGACGACCAACCCGATTCCTAAAGATTTGTAACGGCCCACTCGGCCCGCCGAGCAGCCCGGAAGTCGCCTCAATTGTCAGCTCGCTTTCAATGGCCGTCAAGCACAATCCGCCCTGAATCGCCCTTGTCCACCCAATCCATCCCACCTAGCATGCCCTCGCCGCGAAGTGCGATCCCCAACCGGGCTGGAGGCGCCATGTCGGACAAACCCGGACTCACCCGACAGGCCTACGAACCTCTGCCCCCTGGAGCGCGCTACCAGCCCTACATCCGGCCGACCGAGTCGCTGGCTGAATTCACCGCCAAAGCCATCATCCCGGGCATCCTCTTCGGCATCCTTTTCGGGGCTGCCAACGCCTATCTGGGGCTCCAAGCCGGCCTGACCATCTCCACGTCCATTCCGGTGGCCGTCATGAGTGTGGCTGCATTCCGCGCTTTTCGCGCCTTGGGCATGCAGGGCACCATCCTCGAAGCCAACCTCGCCCAGACCGTCGGTTCCGCCTCCAGCTCCGTGGCCAGCGGCGTCATCTTCACCCTGCCCGCCCTTTTTCTTTGGGGCATGCCGCCGTCGCTGCTGCAAATGACCCTGCTGGCCCTCTGCGGAGGCTTGCTCGGCGTGCTATTCATGGTCCCCCTTCGCGCCTTTCTTATAGACCGCGAACACGGCAAGCTGCCTTACCCCGAAGGGACCGCCTGCGCCGAAGTGTTGGTCGCCACCGAAGTCGGTGGAGGCCAAGCCCGCAACGTCTTTGCAGGCCTGGCTGTCGGTGCGGGCCTCAAGGCGTTTTTCGGATGGGCCAAGCTCCTGCCCGGAACCGTCAAATTCTCCATCCCGCTCCTGCCCAAAGCCCAGATCGGCCTGAAACTCTCGGCTGCCCTATTCGGCGTGGGCTACATTCTCGGGCCGCGCATCGGGGCCATCATGGTCGGCGGTGGGCTTCTATCGTCACTCGTTATCATCCCCATACTGGCTGCCTGGGGCGCGGGCCGATCCGAACCGTTCTACCCCGGCACCGTCCCCATCGACGCCATGTCACCGGGTGACATCTGGACGAACTACGTCCGCTACATCGGCGCCGGCGCGGTGGCCACGGCCGGGTTCATCACCCTGATCAAGTCCATCCCCATGATGATGGAATCTTTCCGCGTCGGGGCGGCCCAACTGCGGAACCGGCTCGACAACACCGCGGCAACTCTCCAGCGCACCGCCCGCGACCTGCCCTTGACCTTCGTGGGCTTGGCCGTTTTGGCCGTGGTGATCCTTATGGCAGCCGTGCCGCAAGTGTTCGGCACCATCTCCCATCCAGCCACTCGACTCGTCGCCGCCGTCCTGGTGGCTGTCTTTGCGTTCTTCTTCGTGACCGTCGCCTCGCGCATCGTGGGCCTGGTCGGCGTGACTTCCAACCCCACCAGCGGCATGACCATCGCGTCACTGATTGGCACCGCCACGGTATTCCTGGCCCTGGGCTGGACCGACGACGCCGGCAAAGCCGCCGCCCTCTGCGTCGGATGTGTCGTAGCCATTGCCGCTTCCATCTCCGGCGACACCTCCCAAGACCTCAAAACAGGCTTCCTGTTAGGGGCCACACCGCGTCGCCAGCAGATCGGCGAACTTATCGGCGTGCTCACCTCAGCCACTTTTGTCTGCTGGACCGTCCAATGGATGAGCCCCAACTTCGGCACGCCCGAACTGCCCGCCCCCCAGGCCACCCTCATGAAAGTGGTCATCGACGGCGTGCTGCAACAGTCCCTGCCCTGGTCGCTGGTGGCCATCGGGGCCGGCATTGCCATCGGCGTCGAATTGTGCCGTCTGCCCTCGCTGCCCTTCGCCGTCGGCGTCTACTTGCCCGTATCCACCATGGTGCCCGTCTTTCTCGGTGGGCTGCTCCGCCTGTTCCAAGAACGCGGCGCCTCCGACGATGCCCAAAAGACCCAGCGGCGCGAACGCGGCATCCTATTTGGCTCAGGGTTGGTCGGTGGCGAAGGTTTAATGGGCGTCGCGATCGCCGCAGCCGCCTTCCACGCCCACAAATCCCCGGCCGGCTTCGGGACCCACTGGGCCCAGAATCTCGCTCAAAGCCTGGGTGGAGGCCAATCCCTCGCCCAGACGCTGCTGACCTTGTCCGCCTTGGCTGTGTTTGCGACGTTGATTCTTGTCTACCATCGCCTATGCCGCGGCAAATGATGGTATGATGGTTCCATCGCCATCAGGCTCAGGGAGGGGCACAAACCCGGGCCATCGCCGCCACGCGGGGAATCTCGCGTGCAATAAAGGAGCCAAGCCATGATCGATCGCCGCGCTACCACCCTCACGATCACCTTTGCACTGCTCGCAGGTTTGGCATCGCAAGCCATGGCCCAGACCAAACCGCTTCGCCAAAGCATCCTTGAATACGGGCTCGACACCGGATTGTTGGACAACGTCGCGGCCCGCTCCCGGGTGGTGTTCGAGCAGACCCTCGACATGGGCGATGTGCCCTGGATGAGGATCGAATTCGCCACCGTCCGCCTGACCCGGCAAAGCCACATCATTCTCGAGTCGCTCGCAGACGGTGCCGTCCAGACCTTGAATGCCAGGAACATGGCACGATGGGGGCAAACCTCAGCCTACTTCAACGGTGGCCTGGTGCAGCTCACCGTGGTGGCCAGCCAACGCTCCTTTGACAACCGGGTTCGCATCGAGCGCGTTCAAGTCGGGCAATGGCTCGACCCTAACGTCCAGGAGCGCCAGTGCGGGCCCACCGACGACCGCGTCTCCTCCACCGAACCCGAGCGAGGCCGACTGCTGGCGGTTGGATGCACAGCCACCATCTACGATCCCAATAGCTGCCTCATCACGGCGGGGCATTGCCTGGCCTCGGGCAGTCTGGTCAACGTCCTCGAGTTCAACGTCCCGCCGTCCCTGGCCGACGGCACGATCCAGCACCCCGGACCCGAGGATCAATACGCGGTCGTCGCCTCCAGCCGAAGATTCCTCAGCGCCGGCGTCGGCAACGACTGGGGCCTGTTCAAGGTTTCGCCCAACTCCGAAACGGGCCTGATGCCGTTTGAAGCCCAAGGCGCCCACCTGACCCTGGCTGACACCACGCCCGATACGCCCGGCTTGCAACTCAACATCGTCGGCTACGGCACCGACGTCGGCCCGGACAATCTCACCCAACAGATTGCCGACGGACCCATCGTGTCGCTTTCCCGAAATCAGTTGGCCTATGAAATCGACACCGAGGGCGGCAACAGCGGCTCCACCGTCGTGTCGGTCGACACGGGACAAGTCGTGGCCATCCACACCCACGGGGGCTGCACG
>JBHHVM010000237.1:0-5772 GCA_046754265.1 Phycisphaerae bacterium | reverse complement strand
GGGTTACAGGGCCCTGCCGGCAGCGGGTCCGCATTGACCCGTTGATCGGCCTTGGCGTATGATTGCATGCGTCGTTCCTCCTCCAAGGGGAAAATGCTGAACCGCTTATGAAATCGCCTTCTCGACCAAGAATACCGGTCTGGTGCATCTGGGGCTTGGTCGCTCTGTCAGGCCTGGCGGCTGGACCGGCAGCGGGCCACTTTTTTGTGGTGGTTGGCGACCGAGTCGGGCCGTCGCCGACTCATGCGGGCAGCGGCTGGGTGGGCGAAGCATTCCTCAACCTATCCGACCAAGCAGCTACCGAACTGCTCAGTTCTGAGATTTACATCATGAACCGGCAGCCGGACTTTACTTTTCGCACCACCTATATTGACTTCCCAGCGGGCCCTGATGATTTCGCCCTGGATGCGGACTTGGCCACCATCGGAGATTTCCTGGACGATTATATTTTTGACGTGTCGGACCCGGCCAAGTTGAACACGCCCATGGGCAATTTCGTGCTTAGGTTCAACGGGCTGGTGAACGTGCGCTTTGAGGACAGCACCTTGGGAATCTACGGGCTGGACGTCTTGTTGGATTTTGCCACTCAAGGATTCGGCGCCTACCGCACGCGGATCGGTGCCACCAACATCTATTCACTTTCCGACACGCGATTCGGTGGGCCGTTATTCGGCGAGAACGGGCTCATTCAGGCCTTGGGGCTGTTTCCCATCCAAATCACGTATTTGAATCGCTACGACCCCAACGCCCAATTCAACCACGAAAAGGTGGGCGTGGAGCTCTACAGTTGGCACCCCGGTGGGCTGCCCTGGCCCGCGGGGCAGTTATTGAACATACCCGGTTTTGGCCTGGCCGCGGTCACGCCCCCGTCGGTCATCTACCAGGCCCAGGATATTCCCCTCCCCGTCAAGGGTGACGCCGACGGGGACCTGGCCTCAACCCTGGGGGATTTCCGGGCCATGCAGAACTGCTACACAGGAGCGGGCGCTTTTGCCTTGAGCCCGTCGTGTACCGCACTGGATTTCGACAACGACGGTGACATCGACGGGCGGGACTTTCTGATTTTCAAGGGAGCCATGGCGGGGCCGAGGTCTTACGCCTATCTAAAGGGTGACTTCGACGCTGACCAGCGGATCGACCTGGCTGACTATCAGTGGTTGCAGTTTTGCTATCGGTCGCCGACGGCGGTCCGCGGGGGCGGTCTGCCTCCGCCGCCGTTGCCCACCGGTTGCTCTGCACTGGACTTGGAGGGCGACGGGGACGTGGACCCCTTAGACGTTAGCCTGTTTGTGGACGTGATGACCGGCCCATAATACAGCCCAAAAACACCCGGGCATGACCGGAGCGGTTCTGCCGGATATTGGCTGCGAGCCAATGACTTGATCCGGCATCGGGTAACCGACCGGAGTGATGGTATTTGACTTCGACACAGCCTTGCTGATAGAATGCCAGCATTGTCATTTGGAACGCTTTGCGGAAAAGGGAGAGAGCCCACATGTCCGTACCAGTTTTGCGCACACTGAATTTGACTATCGTTTTGCTGTTATCGATTGGGGCGTCCGCCCGGGCCGATGGGCCCATCGTCCTTGGTAGCAGCACCATGGGTCTGGCCTACGACACCGCCACCGGTTCCGAGTCCTTCCAGGGGCTTCGCGATCACACCGGAATCGGACTGGGCGATATCACCAATTTGGGCGGGGCGCCCAACGTGGGTGCGTTCAGCGCTCACAATAAGCTGGGACGAAGACCTGCCTCGGCCCAGGGTGCCAACGAGACGCTCATGCGCCATGGTTGGTACAAGATGGGCCCGTCTAACGTGTTGAACTTTGGCGAGGAGTTTTTCCCGGCTAGCACTACACCCAGCACCGTATCAGCCATCGATGTCAACGGCAATGTCACCCTGAGCGTTCAGAACGTGCAGTTTGATCGCCCGGTGTCGGTGATCGAGAATACGTTTCTGCTGCACGTGCTGTGGGACATCAACCAGGTGGATGGGCTGGGTGTCGGACGAGGCTACGCCAGCCCACACAACCATCATATTCCGACTGGATTCAGGGACTTCAACGACTTCTTCGGGCCTCTGCGGCCGTTTCTGAACGATCCGGTGCCGAATTATGCCACGTTGAGCGCCGGCCTGGCGCCGGTGTTTACCTTCAACGCGCCCGATTCGCTCAACGTCAGCTTCACGTTTCCCTATGCCATGCTGCGACACTTTCAGGACGACGGGCTGGGCGTCCCGGCGGGTCTGCCCGGGCCCGGCGGGTTTTTGGAGCCGTTTCACTTTCACATGGAATACCTGGTGGTGCCCGAACCGCACGCGGGCTTGTTGCTGCTGACCGGGGGCTGGCTGGTGCGGCGACGGGGCGGCGCCCGCCGGTAGTTCAGCCGTTGCCGGGAGTCGGCGCCCGCGCCGTATGGGCCATTATTCGATACGCAGAATCCTCGCGGCCTGGTCAAACACGCAATCGTCGAAGCCGATGGCCTGCTTGAGCAGCAGGTCGCGCTCGATCCAGGAGGGGACTTCCCGCAGCGACCGGTATCGCCCGGGCCCCAACGCCCGGCGAAAAGCGTGCAGCATGACGGGAATGGGAAAATCGGTGCCCCAGACCAGTTTGGAGTGCAGTTCCCGGTGCCGGGCCAGGCGCTTCAACCAGCGCGTTCGACCGAAAGCCGCCAGGGCGGAAATATCGGCGTAGAGCGGGGCATCGGCGAATTCGCCCAACAGGGCATCGACCAACCTGCGATGACCAGCGGCGCTTTGCAGGGGGAAGGACGGTGTGGCTGCGTGGGCGACGATCACGGTGGGCATGGCGTCTTCCCGGCGAAGTTGACGCAGGACCGCCAGCATCGGCCCGGGGTCTTCGAACTCCATGTGCTGGCGGGCCAGGGTCATCTCCCCGCCGTAGTGAATCAGCATGGGCACGCCCAATGCGGCTGCCGCCCGCAGGAAACTCACCGTGCGGGGGTCGTCCGCCCGGATGTTCTGGTGAATGGGCAGCCATTTGATGAGGGCCACGCCCGAGGCGGCCAGTTCTTCCAACATCTGACAAGCATTGACACCTTGATGGGAGCGGTAGGGATGAATCGATCCGCCGAAAAGGTATCGATCGGGTTGGGCGCGGCACATGGTACGCACGAGTGAATTGGAGACGTAGAGATCCGAACCGGTGGGTTGCCCACGGTTGGCTGGGCCGATCGCCCGACCGTCATCATCGTGGTAGCGATCGAAGGCCAGCAGCACCAGGCGATCGACGCTCTTAGCCCGGTCGAAGTGTTCGCGGTTCACGCGGTCGATGCTCTGGTCCAGCTCAGCCCCGGGTGGAAGGTGCGAGTCGATGCCCAGCAAATGTCCGAGGACGCGCCATACGGGCCGGCTTAGAAGCCGCGGCGACATGAAACTATCCAGGAGGAGCGGATC
Organism: Phycisphaerae bacterium; assembly: GCA_046754265.1. Lineage (GTDB taxonomy): Bacteria > Planctomycetota > Phycisphaerae > UBA1845 > UBA1845 > OFTM209. The sequence continues at coordinate 2,354 of JBHHVM010000237.1, read as the reverse complement.
GTCGGGGCCGGCGTCGGCCTCGAACGAGAAGCGCGGATTGCCTTCGTCGATGGGCTTGGCGCTGAAACCGACATGACAGTGAACGTCAACGATCATGGCCCGGGTCGCAGGTGACAGGTCACAGGTTACAGGGACCGGGGTAGTTTGCCCGGCGTTTGGCTGCGGTCAAGCGGCTACCCATCGACCCGGCAGCGGCGTAACCGTTTACCGGCTGGATTGGCGTTGATCGCGACCAGGCCGAGCATGAACTAGGCCCGGCATTTATGCCGGGTTGACGAGATGCGGCACGGCTTGGGCGACTCCGGTTCACCGGAGTTCTCGATGGCTGGCTTGAGCCATTTGAGGTCAAGGGGCGTCATGGCTGACGGGTGAACGCGGACCGCGAGAAGCCCGCTAGAAGCGGGCTAGAGAGGAATCCACCGGCTCCCAAACCCGGCATAAATGCCGGGCCTAGCACAAGGGCGCTCCCACATCGGGCCGTTGCCGGCTCAGAACGTCACTTCAACTCTGTGAACGGTGACGCAGCGGCTTATCGGACAGGTGGGTGCGCAGGCCGTTTCACTGTGGCAAGGAGGCCAGCTACAATGCATAGAATGGTGGTCGGGCCACGCACGGCTTAACGCCCAGCGTCGAGGGGATGACGTGCCCAGGAATCGACAAAACGCATTCACACTCATCGAGCTGCTGGTGGTGGTGGGCATCATCGCCCTGCTGATCGGCATGTTGATGCCCTCACTTTCCAGGGCCCGCAAGCAGGCCCGGGCGACGGTTTGCTCCACGCGGTTGCGCACGCTGGGCCAGGGGTTGAACCTGTATGCCAACGAATACGCCGATCGCCTGCCGCCGGGGCGCATGCCCAAGGTGGACGATGCGAATTGGCAGATTAGAATTGCCGGAGGCCTGAAATACCGCCCCACGTTTCTGGCCATGATGGGCGACCAGATCACCGTGCCCCCGTTCGATGATCCCCAGCCGTTTAAGACCTCCGTGGACCGCCACGGGCAAACGGGCGACCGCCAGGATTACTCGGCCGAGGCCTACGTCTGCCCCACGGTGGCTGACTGGACCGACGAGCGCAACGCAGCCTATGGCTACAATTATCAGTTTCTGGGCAACTCTCGATTGCACGACGCTTCGGATCCCCATGCGTTCAAGAATTGGCCGGTGAGTCTTTCGCGGGTGCGCAGCCCGTCAGCATGTGTGGCCGTGGCGGACTGCATGGGGACGGCTGCGTCTTTCGCCCCGGGCCGACGCAGACTGTACGCCAATAACCTGCGCGACAAAGACCGTCTGGGCAACGAGGGTTTTAATCTGGACCCCCCCACCGTGGACGCCGAGCGCGGCGACATGGCTGGTGCATCGGGCAGCCCGCCGGTTCGGTCGGCTGTGGACCCCCGCCACGGGGGAAAGGCCAACGTGCTGTGGGTGGACACGCACGTCGGAAGCCATACGCCCCGGCAATTGGGGTACGCACAACAACCTGACGGTGTTATCGGGTTCAGCGGCGACAACCGGCTATGGCACATCGACCAGACGGACCGACCCTGGGTCAGCGCCGAGTAAGCCGGCCGCCGGCTGCCAGAAGGGCATCGACCAGCCGGGCGGGGCGCCCCTGGTTGTTGAACAAGTTGCGCCCGGCGATGAGCCGGCGCGACATGGCCAATCCGAACAGGAACATGGCTGCGGTGTACAGCCCGTGGCAAATCGTAAAGGCCAGGACGAGGTTGAACCCGCGGGCATTGCGACCCAGGCCGCCGGCGACAGCGGCTGTCACCGCCATGGCCAACAACCAGACGGCGGCGCGATCATCCATTCTGCCGCCCCAACTGCGCAAACGATCGGCTGGGCTGGTGGGGATGATCCAGTTGAGCGACCCGACCGAGATCATGGGCCACCACAACGGCTCCCAAAAGCTGAACCAACTGCTCAGCCCGGGCATGTAAGCGTTTCGGAATGCGTTGACGAACCACATGGGCTGCCAGGCCAGCAGATCCACGGGGGTGTCGTCATCGGCCAAGCGGGACAGCACCCAGACGACGAGCGAAGCCAGCACCATGCCCGCCAGCGGAAGCGTCACCCGCCGGGCGCCCGGACGCAATCCACGGGCCCGCCAGGTCAAGATCGCGATGGCCACCACCAGCAGGGCCAGGACGGCGCCGTTGAAGCGCCAGACCAACTCGGTCAGTTGGCGATAGTATCGGAACCAAGCCCCCGACCGCCCCGCCAAAACCCCAACCAGCGCCCCGGTAAACACGCCATGCTCGACCATGGTGACCAGGAAGGCGACGAGCATGGCCCAAAACAGCCGCACTCCGGGCACGCGAGCCCGCTTGGCCTGCACGGCGGCTGGGCCG
>JBHHVM010000236.1:0-5790 GCA_046754265.1 Phycisphaerae bacterium | reverse complement strand
ACATCTTGTGGATTCAGCGGATGCTGGAAAAACAGCGGAGCGATGGAGAGCTTGGCTTCGAGGCCTACTTGGCGCCGGGCAGGTACCCCCAACTTCAGGAAGCTCCGCTGGTCTTCGCCCGCGACCGTTTCGAGCGAGACGAGGTCGAAGGGGCCATCCTCTTTCTCAACGCCGAACTGGGGCGTGATCCCTCCCGTTGGCCCTGCCGCGAGCTGCTCGCTGAGATTTACCGGAACCTGGAACCCGAGGATCAAGCCCAGGCCCAGGAGTTCGAGGTCGAGGCCCGGACCCGCCAGGCGGAAGTCGATCGGCAGGCCCCCGACACGGCCGAGGCCTGGTACCTGCACTCCTTCACCGTTTTTGACCTGGAAACCGCATTGCACAGGGCCTACGAGGCCGTGAGCCTCGACCCCAGCCACGCCCTGGCCTGGGAACGCATCGTCTACCTCTGCGAGCAACAAGGCGACATCGAAGGCGCCACCGAAGCCCTGGACCGATTGATCGCCCTGGACCCGGGGAAATCGCAATGGCGGGCCGAAAAGGCCAGGCTCGAAGCCCAGTTGTCGGATGCGGGCCCTGCACCTGACGGAACGCCGCCCGAAATCCTGGGGACCGGCAATCGAATCGAGAAGCCCCCACAGGATTGAATCCACCCCGGCGACCGGCCTTCCCTTGCGGGAATGACACCGGCAAGATCGAGTCCGCCTGCCCCCCATTCAGTGGCACGAACCCTAACAAAGACCGAATACATCGTAAAATCATCCATTTTTTCCCCGTCACGAGCAACAGATTGCGGCGTTTCCTCTCTTGGAGGCTTGTTAGCTCGTGGCCCGTTCCAAGTGCGAGCCTGACTGACAAGATCGGCCCGGGTTTGGCCAGGTGGCAGCCGTGGGGCCTAGGCTGGGGGAAGGGCTTCAGGCAAAGGAGGTTCCTGGCTCTAAACGATCTAGCGAATTGACCGTTTGGGTAGAGAGGGGTTGGGGGGTGTTCCTCCAATCCCCTAGGCTGTAAACTCAGAGGTTCAGATTAGGGACACGGATAGGGTTTGGTTTGGCCGTGGAGTCCGCCTTGCCGGGTGTGATTCGAATCGCGTTTCGGTAGGGTCGTTTTTGGCCACGGCTTGTTAGGGACTTATTTTTTATAGGAATGTTCATGATGCAGAATCAACGAATCGTCTCTCGTTTGCACGGCCGGCGACCGGGGTTCACCCTGATCGAGTTGCTGGTGGTCGTGTCCATTATCGCGTTGCTCATCTCCATTTTGTTGCCCTCGCTCAAGAAAGCCCGAGAGCAGGCCAAGGCGGCGGTGTGCATGGCCAACATGAAGGGGATTGCGACTGGAAGCGTGACCTACGCCTCCGACGACTCCAAGGAAAGCTCCGTGCCCGTCCATCCGCACGGCGTCGACAAGGAGAAACTCATTGATGGCCCATCGCTGATGATTCCCCGCCTCGCCTACGGCGGCAAGTCCGGTCGCGGCCCGTACCAGGCCAACCCGCAGTATTGGGGCACATTCTTTGGCCGTGGTCCCGGCACTCGGCCCTTGAACGCATTTCTCTTCAAGGAAGGCTTCCGCGATTGGCAAAAGGCCAACACCTCGAATTTGGCGGAGAAGGCCAAAGAAGATACGAAACTGGACCTGGGCATGTTCCGCTGCCCTTCGGACGATGGCCCAACCGGCGGCCAAATGCAGTATTGGAGTGAATCGCAGCTCTCGGCCTACGATTACTTTGGTAACAGCTATTACGCCAACGTGATGTGGGTCGGCAGCGGCGGCGGTGGCTGCCGGCTGGAGAGCAATTCACCGTTCCTCCGGCCATTGTCCCGCGTGCCCAACCCGGCCAACACCATCTATTACATGGAAATGGCGACCCGCGGTGCCTTTAGCGCTCCAGGCTACCAGCCGGAAAATACTGACTGTGACTACGGGCGGGATGAGATAAAACTGGTCAAGGGTTGGCACAAAAGGGACTGGATCTTCCAGACCGCTTTTGTGGACACCCACGCGGAGGCCACCAAGATTCGAGGCATAAAGGCGCCTCAACTCGCCGAATACCCACCCTCGTACGGCAGCAATCCCTTCGACTGGTGGAAGTGCGTGATCTTCAGGGGCGACGGATGGCAATTGGATACACTGCCATCGCCGACCATGCTCACCAAGATCAAATGCCCGGGCAGCTAGGCTAGCCAACATTACCCCGGAGAGGGGTTGCCTGGTCGAGGCCAAGGCGTGTATTCTGTGGTTGGCTTGGCCATGTGTAGTCGAGGGTTGAATCCGTAGGAATGCGGGGGCCGAGTGGGTCGGCCCCCGCTCTTTTTTGGAAGGATGCTAAAGTGGCAGGTAATGCAGGCGGGTCGAACAAGGCCTTGATTCCGATCATCGTCGTCGGTGCGGTGGTGGCTGCGGCTGCCGGATGGTATTTCCTTTCCGGCGGCGACGATGATTCAACCGGATCGCCCGGCAATTCATCGCAAGCCAGTTCCCGAGAAGAGCCTCGGGCCACACCGGTCAAGGTCGAAAAAAAGAAGGGCCAGGCCCGGACGCGCGAACGTTCCGGGTCGGACTCGGCGCGCTCCACAACGCCGACTCAGCGCAAGCGGAGCAGTGCCACGGAGCTGCGCAAAGACCAGAATCGGCCGGGCGACAAGTCGCCCACGAAGAAAAAGAAGAAAAGAAAAAGCCGCGCCAAAGACTCAAAGCCCAAGGAAGAGAAGAAACCGCCCGGCGCGTTCGGAATCTAAGGCGCCCGCGGCGCCCTCGGGCCGCCCAGAAAACTTGATCGATAGGCCCGCCCGCCCCGCGGCCAGTTGGAAGCTGTGTCTGTGCTACGGGCACGGGTCACTTCCCGATGCAGAAACTGCCGAAGATTCGGCCCAACACATCTTCGGGGGTCACCCGACCGGTCACACAGCCCAAGGCGTCCAGGGCTTCGCGAATTTCCAGGGCTACCAGTTCGGCGCAATCGATGGTCTGGGCGACTTGATCGGTCAACTCGCCCGCCCGGTGCATGGCGGTCCGGCACTCCGCAAAGGCCTTTCGCTGGCGAGCGTTAAGCGCCACCGGCGCATCATGGGCGGCACCGGGCGAACCGGCCGTTCGCTCGGCGATGGCATGACGCAACTCCGCCAAGCCGGCACCGCTAAGCGCACTGATCCCATAGACCCGGGCCGGCGAGCAGGTCTCCTCCAATTCGCAGATGCGATTGCGGGTATCGGGCCCCTCCAGCAGGTCTATCTTGTTGGCCGCCACCAGGAGCCGCGCGTGGCCGCGCAATGCTCGAAATGCGGTCAACAAGCCAAGGGTCGCATCAGCCGTCACATCGACCACCAGGCAAACCACATCCGCCCGCCCGGCCGCCATCCGGGTCTGTTCGCCCCAGAGGTGCGAGATTTCGTCGGCGTTATGTGCGTGGCCGGCGGTGTCTTGCAACAGCACTTCGCCACCGGGCAGCTTCAACGGGGCCGACAACACGTCCCGCGTCGTCCCGGCGGTGGCCGAGCAAATGGCCCGGTCCAACCCGGTCAGCGCGTTGAGCAGAGTGCTCTTGCCCGCGTTGGCGGCTCCGGTCAGGGTCACCACCGGCAAGACCGATAGCCGTTCGGTCGAGGCCGACCGCTCCAGCAGATCGTCCAGCCGCCCACCCAATCGGGCCAGGCGATCTCGAACACCCGCGGGGCTCACAAAATCGATGGGTTCTTCAGAAAAATCGATGTCCGCTTCGACCAGGCTCAGCAGTTCCGTCAGGCCGTCCGCCAGGGCACGGGCTTGGTCCGCCAGTTCTCCTTCCTTGCTCCGCTGAGCCGCTCGCAATTCACTATCGCTGCGGGCGGCGATGACCGAGGCGACCGCCTCAGCTTGTGTCAAGTCCATGGCACCCGCCAGAAAGGCCCGGGCGGTGAACTCGCCGGGGCCGGCCGTTCGGGCGCCGTGCTCCACAGCCTGTTCGACCAGCATGGCCAGCAACGGCACCGAGCCGATCACGTGCAGCTCCGCCGTGTTCTGGCGGGTATAGCTTCGCGGGGCCCGAAAGACATAGCACTCGGCCGGCAGCCCGGGCGCTTGATCGATCAACACCCGACCATCCAGACGAGCAAACCCCTTGGCATCCATCGGCGACGGTCCGTCACTCGACCGAAACAGGGCATCAGCGATGTGCAGGGCGTCCGGGCCCGAGAGGCGCACGACCGCTCGGCTGGCAGGGCCCGGTGGGGAAGAAATCGCCACAATGGTGTCTTGTGTTGCGTAGTCCATAAGCCACATCGGCCGACCGAGAATCGGCCCGATCGAAACACGGGGTCGTTCGCCCTCCTGCGGGCACGATGCTATTGTAGTGCGTCAAACGGGCTGGTGCAGGCGACTGTGACCGCCTGATGCGAATCGAAGCGATAGGCCCCCGAGGAGCCGACGTGCGGCAGGTGCTCGAACAACTCATCGACAAGCGGGATCTCTCGCCCGGACAGGCCCAGGATCTGTTTACCAGGATTATGGCCGGCCAATTGGGCCCTGCTCAGATCGCCGCCGCGTTGACCGCCCTGGCAGCCAAAGGCGAAACAGCCGAAGAGATCCCCGGTGCCGCCCTGGCCCTGCGGGCCTGCGTAACGCCCATCTGTTGCCCAGCCGACGCCATCGACACCTGCGGAACCGGCGGCGACGGGATCAGCACCTTCAACGTTTCCACCACCGCTGCCCTGATCGCCGCAGCCGCCGGTGTGACCGTGGCCAAGCACGGCAACCGTAGCCATTCGCGGGTCAGCGGCAGTGCCGAAGTGCTTCGCGAACTCGGCGTCAACATCGACGCGGATGTTCCGACCGTGGAGCGATGTCTGGAGCAGGCCCACATCGGCTTCCTGTTCGCACCCGCCCTGCACCCAGCCATGAAGCACGCCGGGCCCGTCAGAAAGGCGCTGGGAATCCGCACCTTGTTCAATCTACTGGGCCCGCTGGTGAACCCCGCCGGGGTCCGCCGTCAGGTGATCGGTGTGCCCCGGGCAGCTTTGACCGAGACGCTCGCTGCCGTGCTGGCCGAGCTTGGCAGCCGTCACGTCTGGGTGGTCCATGGCTGGGACGGATTGTGTGATCTAACCATCACCGGACCGACCCGTGTGACGGAGATGAAGGCCGGCCAATTCGCCACGTTCGAGGTCACCCCCGCCGACGTGGGACTGACCGTCGCTCCGCTCGATGCCCTGCGGGTGGATTCCCCCGCCGCCAGCGCCGCCAGAGTCCGCGATATATTGGCTGGAACCCCCGGACCTTGTCGGGATCACGCCGTGCTAAATGCCGGGGCAGCCATCTTGATCGGGGGCCGGGCGGGTGACTTGCCTGCGGCAGTGGCCGTCGCTCAGACAGCCATCGATTCCGGAGCGGCAGCCACGACCTTGCAGGCCCTGGGCCAACTCAGCCACGGTGGGTAAGGGCAGGTTCGGCGACCGTTGATGGGATCAGAGCCCGTACTTTTGCCGCTTGTTGTAAAACGTCCGCCGGGATAAGCCCAATCGCGACGCCAATTCCGTGGTGGGTGTCTGCGATCGGCCAATGGCCGTGGCCAGGATTTGCCGCTCGCACTCGGTTACAAACTGCGGCAACGTGACTTGACCCGTCTCGATCAGCCGGCACGCGTTGTCGATGACTTCGCGGGTCACCAGCTCGGGCCTGTCGGATTTGCGCGAACGCCGCAAAGAGTCGGGGATGTCGGTCAGCAGCAGCTCATCGCCGTTGGTTTTCAAGGCCAGAATACGCCGGACCGTGTTTTCAAGCTCCCGGACGTTGCCCTCCAGCCCACAGCCTGCC
>JBHHVM010000235.1:0-5797 GCA_046754265.1 Phycisphaerae bacterium | reverse complement strand
ATTCATCTACGTTCAGAACATCGACCAGGTTCTCAAAGCCGCGCTGGACGCTCGTCGAGGCCCGCGCAGGCTGTTTGTGCCGTAAGGTGGCACTAATCCCATGCCGGATCTATCCCTGAACCCGCTGCACCCCGACGATTCGCCCGATGCCGGCGCTTCGGGCGAATGGCTCTTTGGCCTGGGTCCGGATGAATTGAAGAAGCGGTTGACCGAACAAGGCGAGAAACCGTACCGGGCCGCTCAGGTCATGGAATGGGTCTACACCCAAGGCGTCACCTCGTTCGACCAGATGACCAACCTGTCCAAGACCCTGCGATCGGCGCTGGGCCAAACCATGGGCCTCTATGCATCACAGGTCGCCGCCCGGGCCGAGTCGGCCGACGGCACCTGCAAACTGTTGCTGCGTTGGCCTGATGACACCACCAGCGAGTGCGTGCTGATCCCCGATGGCCAGCGGCGCACCGCGTGCATTTCGACCCAAGTCGGCTGCCCGGTGGGTTGCGTGTTTTGCGCCAGCGGGTTGGACGGATTGGCCAGGAATCTGACCGCCGCCCAAATCGTCGAACAGGCCATGCGCGTCCGAGAGCTTTGCGCCCCGCACCGTTTGAGCAACGTGGTCTTCATGGGCTTGGGCGAACCGCTGGCCAACTACGCCGCCACCGTGGCCGCCCTGCGCACCATCAACGCCGACTGGGGCCTGAACGTCGCCGCCCGCAAAATCACCGTCAGCACCGTGGGTCTGCCCGCCCAGATGAAGCGGTTGGGGCAGGAGGGGTTGCAGATGACGCTTGCACTTTCGCTGCACGCGCCGAATGACGTCTTGCGAAAGAAGTTGATCCCCTGGGCCCAGAATGTGACCATCGATCAACTGGTCGAAGCCGCCCGTACCTACTTCGACCTTACCGGCCGGGAGGTGACCCTGGAATACATCCTCCTGGCCGGCGTCAACGATCGGCCCGAACACGCCCGCGAGTTGGCGACCCTGTCCAAACGCATGCGCAGCAACGTCAATTTGATCCCCTACAATGCCGTGCCATCTCTGCCCTATCAACATCCATCCGACCGGGATCAGCAGCGATTTCTCAAACTGTTAAGTGAACGCGGCGTCAACGCTCACCTGCGGCGAAGTCGCGGTTCTGACATCGCCGCAGCCTGCGGGCAACTCCGGCGTGCAACCCAACTCAAGCCGTAAACCCTCCCCGAGCCGGGCGAGCTTGATGGCGACTGTCCCCGCCTGGCCCCTTTTCGGTTATGATGTCACTTCGGTTGCCCATTCGGCGGGCCTGGACGCGGCAAAGGGCCGATGATGTCAGAACAGCCAATCGAGCAGGGTGGGCCGATTGCAGTGCCACCCACAGTCCCCGCGCCGGCCGACCTGGTGCCACCACCTTCTAGGTGGCCGCGGGTGCTGGGAATGATCGGCATCATCCTCGGGGCGCTGGGCATGTTGGGTGGGCTGTGGGGAATGTTGAGCCCACTAATTGTTTCCTTCATGAGTTCACGTATGCCGCCCGGGGCTGAGCATGCGTTCGACGCCACCGAGCGGATTAAAACGTGGATCGTGGCCGGGTCCATCCTGGGTTTGCTGGTGGCCGGCCTGCTGCTGGCCGGGGGTGTCGGGCTGCTTCGCCGCCGACTCTGGGGGGTGAGTTGTTACAGATTCTGGGCAGTGCTAAAAATACTGCTGGTGGCCATCAACCTCGGCGTGGCTATAGCGATGCACGCAACCACCGTGGAAATTCTGCAATCGTCCAGTCCGCAAGGCTCCGTCATACCGCCTGGGTTGGCGTCGTTCATGACCGTGATCATCCCGGCGCTTACCTTGATCTGGGGCTGGGCCCTGCCGGTATTCATGCTGATTTGGCTGGCCCGGACGAAGATCAAGGCAGAGACGGCGACGTGGCAGTAATTGTCATCCACTGCGCCGGGGCTATGCTGAACTTGTAGTCTAACCGATGGCTTGGACATTCAGACGTGCGCTGCAAGGTTTGCGACTATCGCCTGTGGAACCTGCGATCCCGGCACTGTCCCGAGTGCAATACTCCCTTTGCCCCCAGCGATTACGAGTTCGTTCCCAACAGTATCCAGTTTATCTGCCCCCACTGCAGCCAGGCCTATTTCGGCACCGCGGATAACGGCCATCTGGTCCCTAACGAATTCGACTGCGTGGCTTGCAGCCGCCACATCCACATGGACGAGATGGTGCTGCTACCCACTTCGGGCCTCGAGGAAGAGCAGACCCTGCCGGATCGATTGGCCTGGCTCGAACGGGGGGAACGCGGGTTCTTTCGAGCCTGGCTTGGCGCCATCGGTAAAGCTTTGGTGGCCCCGGGCAGGCTTATCAAATCCGTCCCGCCGGCCAGTTCGTTGGCGTCGGCCTGGTGGTTTCTGCTGTTCAACCACTTGCCCGTTCTCCTGCTAGCCTTCGTGCCGTTCTTTATTCTCTCTTTCGTCGCGGGCGCCGCCGCGGGCGGTGGGGGGGCCATGGCTGCCGGCATGGGATTTGGCTTCGGCGTCGTGGTCTGCCTGACCTTGGTGGGCCTCAACGCTTTCGTCGCCCTGTGGGGCGGGATCACCCATGGAACCTTGTGTGTACTCGCCCGCCCGGCCGGCGGATTCCGGCGCACCTACCAGGCCCTTTGTTACAGTTCCGGTGCCAACGTGACCAGCGCCGTGCCGTGCGTTGGCCCTTACTTCGGATGGATCTGGTGGTTAGTCAGCGCCGTGCTGATGGTCAAGCAGGGTCAGCAGGTCTCGGGCTGGCGAGCCAGCGCCGCCGTTCTGCTGCTGCCGGTGGCTTCGCTGGCTTGCATCGTGGGGTTCTATGGCTGGATGTTCGCCGTTGTCTTGCCTCAAAACCCGGCCTTCGATCGAATGAAAACCCAAAACGTGCTGTTATGGACCAACAACTAGTCGTCGGGCCCAAACGGACTCAGTTTAGACCATGCAGCCATGCTCTTGATCGATCCAGGTTTTCCGTCGGACAGTTTGTTCGGCGTGGGCACCGATACGATTGAAGAGGAAGTGCCCATCGCCGGCACCACGCTCGACAAGTTCGTAGCCCTGCCCACTTCGCAGAGGACATCTCTGGCCCGCTCCGCCGCGGACGCCCTGCCCCCCAACACAGTGGCCCACCGGCTGGGCGACTTCCTATTCATCAATGGTGCAGCCCAGGTCAGCACCGCCAACGCTCCATTGTGGGTGATCCTTTTTTGGCCCGACCCGGATAGGAACGATCCACTCCAACCAAGCGACCAGATCATTGTGGGCCAGTCGGACGGCAACGTGTTGCCGATCTCCTACGGCCAATTCCCCGTCATACTGCAACTCCAAAACCAGCTCAGAGAAATCCTGGGGCTACCGCCGTTGCCAGACCTGAGCCAAGTCACCCACGCCGACCCAGCCGTAGCAGAATCCACCGATTAGCGGCCCTTTGAAAAGGTGTGGCACCAGTTTTCAACCGGTGTTTTCACCGGTCAAAAGCCTGTGCCACACAGAATGCGCGCCGTTTGTGGCTGAGTTGCTTGGCGATTATATTGGGGCCGTTATGCAGCCCTTGGAAATCGGCGTCTGTTCGTGGTCCATCGATCGGCGCGATCCGCTCGGCTCCATCCGATCGTGTGCCGGCGACTTGGGCGTGTTCGTCTGTCACTTGGGATTCTTCGACGAACCCACACTGGCCTCGGCATCGGCCGTTTCCATTGCCCAAACCTGCCAACAGACCGGTGTCCAGATCAGCGCTACTTTTGCCGCCTTCGAGGGTGAAGAGTACGACTCCATCGCCACGGTGGCTGCCACCGGCGGATATATGCCTGACGAATTGTTCGAGGCCCGCCTGGATTTCACACGGCGGGTGGCCGACCTGACGGTCGAGCTGGGCGTGACCATGTTGGCCATCCACGTGGGCAGCATTCCACAGGACGACACCACCGAGCCCTACGCCAGGTTGCTGCAGCGCGCCGGCATGGCCGCCGACCTACTGGCCGATCGGAATCTGACCCTGCTGTTGGAGACGGGCCGTGAACCGGCGCGTGGGCTGTTGCAGTTCATCGACCGAATGCACCGCGACAACGTGGCCATCAACTACGACCCGGGCAACATGATCCTCTACGGAACCGGCGACCCCATCGCCGCGGCCAAGGACTTGCGCAGCGAAATCGCCCACGTCCACCTCAAGGACGCCGTCGCCTCAAACCAGCCCGGTCAAACGTTTGGGACCGAAGCTTCACTTGGCAACGGCGACGCCAACATCCCCCGCGTGGTCAGCAAACTCCGCGCCGGCGGCTATCGCGGCCCGCTGATCGTGGAGCGCACCTCGGGCCGGGGAGACGCCGGCACGCTTCAAGACAGCGTGGACTACCTCAGAACATTATTGGAATGAATCGCCTGGCACTGGCTATCAGCCGGTCTTGATCGCTTCTTGCACACGCCCGACCAGCGCCTGGGCGCCCGATTCGTCTTTGGCCTCTGCGATAATCCGCATGATGGGTTCGGTGTTGGAAGCCCGCACGTGGACCCAGCCCTCGGGCCAATCGATGCGCACGCCATCGATGTCGGTGATCCGCTGATCGGCGAAGGCTTGCCGAACCGCGTGCAGCGACCGGTCGATACTCGGGCGATCCAAATCCAACTTGTGCTTGACGATACTGTACCGCGGGATCGCATCGACGATGTGTGACAGGCTATGGCCCTCATCGGCCAGCAGTTGCAGGACCATGGCCATACTGGAGATGGAGTCGCGGACCAGTACCACCCGCGGATCGATCACCCCGCCGTTGCCCTCGCCGCCGAGGACAGCGCCGACCTCCTGCATGGTTTGCACCACGTTGGCCTCGCCCACGGCTGAGCGGCGGACCACGCAGGGCGGCCCAGCTTCGGCCGCCAGGTCATCGATCATGCGCGACGTGGATAGGTTCGCCACCGCGGCGCCAGGCCTGGTGCCGAAAACGTGCTTGGCGCAAAGCGCCAGCGTGTATTCCTCGCCGATGTATCGCCCGGTCTCATCCACGATGGCCAACCGGTCCGCGTCGGGGTCCTGGGCGAATCCCACGTCAGCCCCGTATTGAACCACCGCTTGGGAAAACTCTTTCAGGTTCTCGGCCGTGGGTTCCGGGTTTCGGCCAAACCCAGCCTCGAGTTGGTCGTTCAGATGCGTCACCTGACAGCCCAGGGCGTCCAACACCATCCTGCCCGGGCGAACCCCAGCCCCGTTGACGCTATCCAGGACCACCCGCAGGCCGCGTTCGCCGATGCGCTCGCGGTCCACAAGCTGGATGACCCGTTGAACGTGTAGATCCCCGGCATCGGGTGGGGCGTCATGGGCCGGCGGATTCCCGACGTGGACCGGCACGAACGCCCGATCATCCAACAGCTCGAAGATGCGGGCAGCCTCGTCCGACGTGGGCGCCCGCCCCGGCCCCAACAGCAGCTTGATCCCATTCCATTGCTGAGGATTGTGACTGGCCGTAATCACCACGCCAGCCACCGCACCCAACGATCCGGCAAATTCGCCAATCGCAAACCCAGCCGTCGGAGTGGTGGTCACGCCCAGGTTGATGACCCGAGCGCCGCATTCCCAGGCCCCATCGGCAAAGGCTTCCAACAGGACATGCCCCCCGGGCCTACCGTCGCGGGCGGCCACCAGCCACCGCGTCCCTTTGCGCTGAGGGGCGTCAATCTGATGCAAGTAACTGGCAAAGGCCCGCCCCACGTCCCGGGCTACGTCCGACGTCAGTGTGACCTCTTGGCCACAGGCCGGATCGACGATCCCCCGAATCCCCGAAACGCTTCGAATCAA
>JBHHVM010000234.1:0-5797 GCA_046754265.1 Phycisphaerae bacterium | reverse complement strand
TTTTCCACCAGCAAAAAGGTGGTCGGTCCGCCCATGACCACCAGCGAGTTGGAGCGTTCGTCGGCTGTGGCGCTGAACACGTCCAGGTCGATCCCTTTGCCGGCGACCTGGCCTTTTAGCTTCAGCACCATTTCGTTCATGCTGGTCAGCACGGCCTGGGCTTGGGCGTATTGCAGCGGATAGATGCGCAGGTCCAGACCACTGGGGGGTTGGTCCAGCAGGGTCAGCAGCGATTGAATCTGGGGGATGACTTCATCGGGGGCTGTGACGATGAGACGTTTGCTGGCGTCGTCGCCGATGATGCTGAGGTGGGCCTTGCCTTTGCGGCCCGCGCCCAGGGCTTCGCTGATTTTGGCGGCGATGCTGCTGGGCTTGCCCACGTTGACGGTCAAGACTTTTGGGGCCATGCGCCCGGCGGCGATGCGGTCGGCTGAGGCGATGCGGTCGGCGATGTCTTTTTGGATGGCCGGCGGGGCGGCCACGAAAATCATGTTCGCATCGGCGTCCGCGACGATGTTGACCGACTTGCCGCCCTTGGCGGTGTTCTTCTTGGTGGCGTAGATCTTTTGCAGCGTGGCAGCCATCTGGTCGGCGCCGACGTGGGTCAGGGCGTATTCCCGGACGGCCCCTTGTGCGTAGGGGACGTCGAGTTGGGAGATGAGCGGCTCGATTTTCGGGAGGTCGATCTCCAGGGCCCGGACGATCAAGGTGTTGGTGCGGGCGTCGGCCAGGAACATGGGGGCGTTGACCGCCAGCGGGTCGAATCCCTGGCCCCCGCCTTTGGCAGCGGGTCGGGCCTTGGTGGCCTTGAAGAACTTTTCGACCTGGGTCACCACGTCGGTGACGTCGGCGTGCTTCATTTCGTAGGTCTGGGTGACAAACTGCGGCGTGTTGAGCTCTTCCATGTCGGTAATGAAGCGCTCGACGAGTTCCATGGCTTCTTTGGGGGCCATCACCAGGATGGAGTTGGTGCCGGGGTTGGACGAGAGGGTGATTTCCTCGGCGGCGATGGCCCCGGCCCCGCCGGGCATTTCCATCTGCAGCAGGTTGTCTTGGCCGGGCTGGGCTCCGGGGCGGGCTGTGCCTCGACCGCCGCCGGGTCGGCGGGCCCGCGACCGCGAGCGGTCCAGGCCCAGCATGGCTTTGAGTTGCTCCTCCACGTCCGAAGCGATCAGGTTTTTGAGCGTAAAGATCTTGTAGTCCAGCGGGGCTTTGGGATCCTTGTCGATCTTCTTGAGCAGGTTGATGATGCGTGGGAAGGCCTCGGTGGCGGCCTTGATGATCAGCGTGCGGTCCCGCGGGTTGGGATAGACGGTGACATTCCATTCGGGCATTTGGGCGGCCAGGTTGGCTGCGGGTTGGGGCGGCTGAGCCTGGGCGGGTTGGCGTTGCCCCTTTTTTTCCCCCTTGGCGGCCTGTTGCTGCTGTTGGCGCTGACGCTGGGCTTGCTGCTGTTGGGCGCGTCGCTGCTGGGCGGCAATCTGCTGCAACTGGCGGGCCCGGCGGCGGTCGTTGAACATTTCTTCCAGGATGTCGGCGGCCTTGGTGACGCTGATGTGGGCCAGCCGAAAAATACGAATCTCGGGCGGGGCGGTGACGTCTTCCAGTTCCTTCTTGATGGATTCGACCAGTCTCTCAGCCTCGCTCACCGCGACGGATGCACCTTCCAGCACGATTTGGCCGGTGTTGTTGGCAAAGACGATGCGCAGCTTGGGCTTTTCCGGTTCGGCGGGCGGTTTCTCTTTGGCGGGCTCATTTTCGGCTGCCTGCTGGGCGTCGGCGAACCGGCGCAGGACCTGCTCGGCGGAATCTTGGGCTTGGTTCTCCTGGCTGGGCGCTTCTTGCGAGGGTGTCGATTCGGCGGGATCCTGCATATCCACCGCCATCAGGGCGGATCGAATTGAGGCGAAGGCCACCGGCGGCAGGTGACAGGGGCTGATCTTAACCTCTTCCAACTCGGTGGGGTCTTCAGGTTCGAGGGACAGCACGTCCACCTCGTAGCCCATGGCTTCGAGTTGGGCCTTGAGCATCAGGGCGCCGTCCTTGGCGGTCATGCCGGTGCCGGCGGCGGTCAGGTAGGAACGGGTGACAGCCTTACCGTCGCCGCACTTGTCCACGTGCTCTTTGATGAGGTCTTCGACCTTGCCGAAGTGTTCCGGGTCGCCCTTGATCACGATCAAGTTGTCCATGAAGGGCACCGACTCGACCTGGGGCTTGTTTTCATAGGGCCATAGCACGTCCAGGATTCCCGAAAGGGCATAGGCGGCGTCGTAGGCATCGGTGCAGGCCAACTCGTAGGTCATGTAGGGCAGGGCTTCGGTCGGCCCGGGGATGCGCGTTACGCCGGTCTCATCGGGTAGGAATTGACCGACGATGTCGTCCACCTCGCGCATTTTGGCGGGGGTGGCCGCGACCAGCAGGGTTCCGGCAAACGTGTCGCCGGAAATGTAGAGGTCTTTTCCCTTACGTTTAACCTCGCTGTCGAACATATCGAAGAACCCGCCGCCGGAGTCGGACTTGGGCGCTTTGCCCGCCGGTCTACGGGCCGAGGTTGCGGCCGTGTCGACCACGGCCATGAGCATGTCGGCCACCTGCTCGACGTCGGCGCCTTGCAGGTCGTACAGCTTGACGATCTTGCCGGTGCCGACGGCGTCGCGGTCCATGGTTTTGATCCACCCTTCGACGGTTTCGACGTCGCGGACGGCACCGGCCAGGACCAGGGCACTCCCGCCCGGGGCCGGCGTAACCACCACGTCAAGATCGTCGCCGCGGATGGCTGCGACCCTGCCCCGTGCCGGGGCCCGGCCCTTTTTCCTTTGAGCTGCTGCGGGAACGGGTCTGGCTTTTTGACCCGTAATCATGGCTTGGATGGTGCGGGCCATGTCCTGGGGGTTGGTTTTTTCCAGCAATACGGTGCGGAAGACGCGTTGGCTGTCGTCGGTCGGTCGGTCGATTTGCTGCACCAGGGCGCGGGCCTCGGCCACCACGACCCGCGGGGCGGAGATGATGATGCGATCGCCTTGGGGGTCGGCCTGGATGGTCAGCAGGTTCTGACCTTGTTGGGCCTTGCCCGGGGTCGGCTGTGGCAGGACGCCGATGGTCCGTAGGTTGCTGATCTTGGCCCTCAGAATGGGCTCGATGAGCGACACCACCGTGTCAGCCGTCCCTTCGAGGGTGGGGATGAACTCGTAGACGATCTCGATGTCCTGGCTCTCGGTGGCCAGCAGTTGGATCTTTTCCTCGATCTTGGGGAAATCGTCGACCGGGGCGGAGACGAGCAGCTTACCGGCCCGCGGTTGGGCGACGAAGATAACGCCGGTGCTCCCGACGGGAGTGGGCCGGGCGCCTTTTCGGCCGGGCCTGACCGACTTGCCGCCATAGAGCTTGCCCAGCGTGTCGGCCAAATCCTGCACGTCGATGCTGTCGGCGAAGGGGTAGACGCGAATGTCGCGCTCGTCGTCGGCTGGAACATCCACCTGGGCAATCAGGTCCTGGATCTCGGGCATTTTGTCGGCCGGGGCGCTGACCATGAGCGACTTGCCCACGGGCACCATGCGAATGTCGTCGGTCGGCTGGGCCGGGGTGATGCGTCGAGGCGGCGTTTTCCCCTTTCTGCGGCCCCGCTTCGGTGGCGCAGCTCGCCGTGGCGCCGGGCGCGGTGAGTTGGCAGAGATCATGGCCAGGACCACGTCGCGGACGTCATTGGGATCGGCGTGGGCGATGGGAAAGATTTTTCGCTCCAGGCCCGGGTCGATGTCAAGCTCGGGCACCAGCGCTTCGATACGTTCGAGCTGGTTGGGCGTGGCATCGACGACCAGAATGGCATCTTTGACGGCGGTCATGACCGGCAGCGTGGCCCCACCGGCGCCTAGCACCTGGATCAGGGTGTTGATGACATCGGTGGGGTCGGCCTGGGTCAACTCGATGCGGTGTTTTTCAAGCCGTATGGGGCTGGCGTCCTCATCGAAGGCGACGATTTGGGGCAGGTAGTCACTTTCCCACTCATCGTCAGTGCAGATGACGTAGATCATGCGCAGGTCGTCGTTGCCGATGAACTTGCCGGAGGCCTGGGTGCCGCGACGCGGTGTTGGCCGGGAGACCTTTCGTCCCTTTCGCTTGGAGGTTCTGCGCACCGGGGGCGGTGGGGCGCCCGAGGCCTGGGCATCCAGTCGGGTGAGCATGGCGGCCACTTCGCTGGGCAGGGCGTGGGTCAGGCGGTGCTTGTGCAGGTCGGGCTTGGCCCCTTTGCGGTCTTTTTGGGCGATGAGTTTGACGGCTTGCTCCACGTCGATGGGGTTGCCCACCAGGATGATGGTGTTGTCTCGCGCGTCGGGCGTGGCGCTGAACGGCCTGCTGGCGTCGCCGCCGGGATGGATCTGGCCGATCATCTGTTGGATCCAAGTGGCCGTCTCGTTGGCTGCGACGTGTTCGAGCTTGACGAACTGGGGCGCGCGACCCTTGCCCGGCACGTCCAGGATGGCCACGATCTGCCGAACGCGGGCCACGCCTTTTTCGCTACCCACCACGATGAGGGTGTTGGTGCGCGGCTCGGGGACGACGGTGACATCGCCTGACTGTGCCGGGGCGGCAGCGGCGGTGCGCCCTCGCGGCGTTCGGCGGGGCGGCGTTCTCTTGGCACGGGGGTTGGGGCGGGCCTGGGTCTCGGCCGGGCGTGCGGCCAGGAGCGGCGTGAGCTGGGGCATGATTTCGCCGGCGGTGATGTAGGTGAGCGAGATGATCACCGGGGCAAACTCATCGCCGAGTTCGACGTCGATGAAGGGCAGCAGGCGTTCGATTTCCGCAATGTCGCTGGGCAGGGCCCGGACGATGATGACCCGCTGGGCGTTGTCGGGAAACAGTTTTATTTCCCGCGTGGGCCCGGCCGGGCTGGCGGAGCGTTTGCTGCTGGTTCGGCGCGGCGTCGGCGCCGCAGCCAGATCCATCAACTCACCCAGGGCCTGGATGGCTTCGGAGGGCGTGACCTCAACGACGGGGATCTTCTTGATGATCCGGGGGTCAGCCCCGGCCTGATCGAACAGGGCCACCAAATCGAGAAACTTATCGATGTCCCGGACCAGGGCGAAGATGTACATGGCGTTCTTTTCTGGATCCTCCAGCGTGGCTGAACGCACGTAGTCCGGCAGGAAATCGCGGATCTCGGCCAAATCCTGGACGGACCCCTTATCCGGCGAATAGATCAACATGACCAGGTCGGTCTTGTCTCGGTTGGCGGCACGATAGGCTGCCACGTTCGGATAAATGTCCTCGGGTTCGAGAACGTCGCGGATCATTTCGGTGATGCGGGTCACTTCCAGGACGTCGTCGTTGTGGACCAGCCAGTAATTGTCGCGATGCTTGAACAGGAGGAGTTTTAGCCGGCTCAGCGCGGTCTTGAAGTCCATCACCTCGGTGGTCTTGAAGGTGACTTTGCCCGGCGGCGGGTCGCCGACGATGGCCAGGCCGCTCATGCGGGAGAAGGCGTCCAGAAGCTGCTTGTAATCGACGTTCTCGAAGGAGAATTGATAGGTGCGTTCTTCGGGGGGGATGTCGAACTTGATGGGTTCGGTATCGACCTCGACGACGGGGGGCGGTTCGCCGAGATTGGCTGGGTTGGCCTGGTCATTGGTTTGGTTGGGCGTTGGTTTGGCCGGAGTTTTTCGTTGGCCGGCCCGACCTTGGGCTGCGGGTGGCGTTCGCTTGGCGGCCCTCCTGCGGTCGAGCGCTTTTCGGGCCCGGGGGTTGACGGGCGTCCGGCGCGGTTTTGGACTTCGCGCCCGGTTGCCGTCGTCTCCATCGG
>JBHHVM010000233.1:0-5828 GCA_046754265.1 Phycisphaerae bacterium | reverse complement strand
GAAAGCGGTTGCCGGGGCTTCGATCCTCGATCGGCCACCGACGTGCCGGTCCCGATAACCGGCAGCAGCGACCAGACGTTTTCCATTCCGTTACGGGTGGTGGTGAAGTAAATCCGCCCGTCGGGTGAGAAGACCGGTGAAAAACTCGCCCCCATGCCGTCGGTCAAGCGGGTGCGACTGCTGCCGTCGGCGTTGACCAGCCACAGGTCGGCAGGCCCATTGGGCATGGCCGGTTCCGTGGGCGACTCTTGTGAACCCGGCGCCGGGGCCGTGGCAGTCACGGCACAGTACGCAATGTATTGCCCGTCGCTGCTCCAGGTGGGCAGGATCAGGGCGTATTCGGAACTGGCGGCGATTTCCGTGGGGTATCGGGGCTCCCCGTCGACAAGCTCCAAGGTCCAGACGCTAAACCAGCGCGTCCCTCGCTGCCGGGCCCGTTGATAGACGATGGTATTGCCCACGGGCGACCATTCGGGGAACAGGCCATATCCGATAAAACGCTGGTTTCCGCCCGCGGCGGCGTCGGCCAGCCACAGCTCCCATTGGCCCGTGTTGGACGGCAGCTTGCAGTAGACCAGCGACTTGCCGTCGGGCGACCAACTGGGGCAGACCTCGTGGGCTTGGGCCGAGGTCACCTGAATGGGTTGGCCTCCGCGCACGTCGGTGATCCAAATGTCGAAGTTACCGGACCGATCGCTGGCGAAAGCGATACGCGAACCGTCCGGAGAATAGACCGGTTGAACGTCGGCGGCTGGATCGGCGGTGAATTGGGTCACGGCCACGCCGTCGGTGGCTTTGACGTACAAGTCCGGCTGGAGTTGATGACGCGTCGAGGCGAACACCATGCGGGCGCCGGCTGGATCGATGTCGGGGTCGAAGTCAGCCCCTTCCTCAGTAAACGTGTGGCGTCGCAGGCCCAGACCCATGCGCGTCTGATAAGGCGCGCCATGACTGTTGGGCAGCTCACCGAACAGGTTGATCTGTCGATCGGTCGCCGCGGCCAGCCTGGGCTGCGGTGATTGGGGAACGGGTTTGGGCGGGAACAGCATCGAGCACGCGACATTGGCCAGCAACGCCAACCCCAACGCGGCCAACAGGCCGATTTGCATTGATCGGTTTCCAGTCATGGGTGGAACGTGGCTCCGTGGAGGATCGGCCGGCCTGGTGCGGACGTTGCACCGGTCCATGAAGTCGGCCAGCCGTTCCGGTCGGTGTTGATTCATCGGCGTGTTGAGTCACCCATGCCACTTGGAGCCCCGTGCGTTCGGGGTGGTCCCCTGTCCGATAACATGCTTACTATCGACCGTCGGATAGGGGGGCCTTGACCGGGGCGGGGCGCATCTTTCGCGCACCGGTCGGCATGAATTGCGCTGTGGCGAGTCATATTCCGGTGAATGTAGATGTCACCGGGCAGTTGGTTCCTGGGGCTATTCCACCGTGACGCTTTTGGCCAGGTTTCTGGGTTTGTCCACGTTGCAGTTTCGCAGGACGGCCGCGTAGTAGGCGATCAACTGCAGCGGGATTACCGTCAGCAGGGGTTGGAGGGGTTCGAGCGTCGGGGGTACGTATAGGGTGTGCTGGGCCAGGTTCTGGATATCGCGGTTGCCTTCGGTGGCGATGGCGATGACTTGGCCCCCTCGAGCCCGAACGGCTTCGATGTTGCCGATGATCTTCTCGTATTGCAGGCCTTCGGTGGCGATGACAACCACTGGCATACCGTCTGAGATCAGGGCGATGGGTCCGTGTTTCATCTCAGCCGCGGGCAGGCCTTCGGCGTGGATGTAGCTGATTTCCTTGAGTTTGAGGGCGCCTTCCAGGGCGACGGGGTAGTTGTAGCCCCGGCCCAGGTAAAGCCAGTTGTCGCGATGCACGCACGCTTCGGCGATGGCCTTGGCTTGGTCGGCCTGCTTGAGCAGCTCGGCGATCTGGTCGGGGATGTTCTGTAGCGCGGTCAAAAAGTCGGCGGTGGCCGCCTGGGACAGATGCCGCCGCCGGCCCAGGTAGGCGGCGATCAAAGACAGCACGGTGACCTGGCCCAGAAAGGCCTTGGTGGAGGCCACGCCGATTTCGGGCCCGACGTGCAGATACACGCCGGCGTCGGTCTCGCGGGCGATGGACGAGCCGACCACGTTGACCACGCCCAGGCATTGGGCGCCGCGTTGCTTGGCCTCGACCAGGGCGGCCAGCGTATCGGCGGTCTCACCGCTCTGCGAGATGGAGATTACGGTGGTGCCGTCGTCGATGATGGGGTTTCGGTAGCGAAACTCGCTGGCGTATTCGGTCTCGACCGGAATGCGGGCCAGGTCTTCGAAGAGGTATTCCCCGATCAGTGCGGCATGCCACGCCGTGCCACAGGCGCTGAAAATCATTCGCTTGGCCCGGATGAACTCGCGGGCACAATCCTGCAAGCCGCCCAGGTAGACGTCGCCGTGTTTGGGGTCGATGCGCCCGCGGAGACAGTCGTGCATGGCGTCGGGCTGTTCGAAGATTTCCTTTTGCATAAAATGGTCGTAGCCGGCCAATTCGATCTGTTCGAGCGACCATTCGATTTCGGACGTTTCCTTGGTGACGGGCACAGCCTCGAGCGTGGTGGTGCGATAGCCCTCGCGGGAGATGCGGACGATCTCGCCATCGGACAGATAGACGACCCGGTTGGTGTGTTCGACGATGGCAGCCGCGTCGGAGGCGACCAGGTATTCGTCCTGCCCGACACCGAGAATGAGAGGGCTACCCTTGCGGGCGGCCACGATGACGTCGGGCTCGTCGGCGCAGACCACGGCGATACCATAGGTGCCTTCTATTTGCCGCAGGGCGTCGCGGACGGCTTGCTCGAGGTCGTTCCTGTAAAGCTTGCTGATGAGCTGGGCGAGGACTTCGGTGTCGGTGTCGCTGGTAAACTCGCAGCCGTCTTTCTGAAGGTATTTTCTCAGGGCGTGGCAGTTCTCGATGATGCCGTTATGGATCACGGCGATGCGACCGGCCTGGTCGCAGTGGGGGTGGGCGTTGTCATCGGTTGGGGCACCGTGAGTCGCCCAGCGGGTATGGGCGATGGCCAGGGTGGACTGCTTGGCGGATTCGTCCAACGATTGGAACGTGCTTTCGACAACGCTGACCCGACCGGCCGACTTGCGGACCAGCAGGGCACTGTCGGCGACGGCGGCATAGCCGGCTGAGTCATAGCCCCGGTATTCCAGCCGTTTGAGCCCCTCGATGACGATGGGCAAGGCGTAACGACTACCGACGTATCCGACGATTCCGCACACGATGGTCTCCTCCGCTGACCTGGGCTCCCGCCGAGGGTGGCGGTGGACCCATTGTATTCTAAAAACGCCCGCCGGCTTACCCCGGTTCACACCGCAATCACGGAATCGGCCCGCAATCGGCGGCCATCCCCATTCCGGACGGTTCCACCCCTCTTGACCAGCACATTATCGGAAAAGCACCCGATGGACCGATAATAAACCAGTGGCGGGCCTGTTGCGAGCCAGGGGATCAACGCTCCTTCGCTTGCTGGGTTGGTCGTGCTTATCGGCCGATGCCCAAGGATGGGAAACGACTCGATGACCAGTTCCACCCGCACATTCTGCTCTCCGACCCTAGCAAGAGCCGCCACGCTGGCTTCCATTCTGTTGGCTGGGTGCATGACCGTGCCCATAGATCTCGAAGTGCCGCTCGAAGACGAGGGCGTGCTGGAGGTGGCCGCTCGACAAGAGCCGGTCCTGGCGCCGACAACCCCACCACCCCCGGTCACCTACGCCCCGCTGCCGGGATGCCCCGATACATCCTGCACGTGTCCGGCTGAGCCGGGTTCGACCGAGCAGGCCGAGCTGTTTGAGCTTCTGAACCTCTATCGTGACCAAAACGGTCTGCCCCGGTTGGTGTATTCCCGGCGGTTGGAGGCCGCCGCCGATTTGCACGCCGAGCGCATGCAGGTGGAGGGATTCTTCGATCACATCTGGCCCGACGGCACCACCTCGGCGGACCGGGCCGAGATGGCTGGTTTTTGCCACGGACTGGTGGGCGAAAACATAACCTGGGGTCTGAACCGGCAGGTCACAGCCGACCAGGCCATGAACCTGCTGAAGGCCAGCCCGGGGCACGATGCCAACATGCTCTTCGAGCCGTACCGGTTTGTGGGTATCGGCTTTTACACAGTGGCCACCCCACAAGGCAATGAGTACTGGTGGGTCCAACTGATGGCCCTGGATTGACCGCGCCGTGGCGCTGCGGGGTTCGAGCCATCCCAAGTCGACTATCCAGTTAACAATCGCACCCTCTGAATGCTAGCGATCTGACCAGCGGTGCCGCCAGGCATCCGACATAAGCCAACCGCCCAAATTGTGGGGGTGGCGGGGGTCCCGTTGCCGGTTCCGGGCGGTTGGAGTAGCATGGGTGGTTTCGGTGCGGAAAAGCGGCCAAGTGTTGCGGGCTGCTTTGCGAGGCGCGGAACCACTGATCCGAACAGAGCATTTGAGAGCGGTTTCGGTATGCCTGGTTTTTGGGCTGGGGATGTCCGGACATGGTTGTCGGCGGAAAGAGCCCGAACCCCAGCCGCCTCCCGGGCCGCCAGTCGAGCCTCCGAAGGCACAGGTGTTGGAATTCCCCGTAACCTTGCAGGCCGACGATGAATCCCTCAACGAATGCGTGCGCCAGGTGGTTCGAGCCTGTGCTTCGGGCGACTATGAGGCTTTTCGCAAGCTATGGACATCACAAGGCGACCCGCTGCCGCAAGAACAGTTTTTTAAGGCGTGGCGGTTTCTGCGGCGGGTCGAAATGGTGGGGCTGCGACCGGTCCGTCATCCTCAAACCCGAGAGATTCTCTATGCGGGCAAGGCCCACGTTCTTCTGGACCCGTCCCTGAAAGAGCCCGAACGGGACGTCACCATGTTATTCGTCAAAGAGGAGGACGGCTGGCGACTGACTCTTCCGCCGGAGCCTCTGCCGGACAGCCTGTTTGACAAACCGGCCACGCCGCCATCGGGCGGAGCATCGCCCAAGTCATCGCCGGGCAGTTCTTCCTCGCCTCGTCCCTGATGGTCGGTTGACCCGTTCGGCGGGTGGGTCTGATACTGACGCCATACCCGGCCCGGGGCACGCTGTGAACGGTGGCAAGAGCACTGTATGGACCCGTTACTGATCGATGCCGACGACAAGCACCGCGCCCCGCAGGAGCCCGAAGGCGCGGGCGAATTTGGCCGTATGTTGCGGCTGGTCAAGCCCCACTGGCGGTTCATCGCCGTGGGGCTCGCGGCATCGCTGGTATACGGCATGCTGCACTCGATCAGCATCATCGCCATGCTGCCGGTGCTCAAGGTGGTGCTCTCGGAGGAGGGCTTCGAGGGTTGGGTGCATCGCGTGGTGGTGCAGGACCGTCTCGATGCCGAATTGACGCTGGACGTGCCGGAGGATGACCAGGGTGCATCGGCCCGGCTGCGTTTGCGGATCCTCAAGGTCAAGCCCGGGTCGGACTTGGCCGGCGAAGGCATCCGCGCCGGGGCCGTCATCACCTCGGCCGACGGTCAGAGCGGCCCGCCGCTGGCGTTGCTCCAGGCCTTGGCCGACGCGGGGGAGTCGATCGAGCTTGGCGTGGAATTGCCTGCCAACGGCCAAGCCTCGGTGCCGATGCACGTCATTGTGGGGCTTGAATTGCCCTCCTGGAGAAGCAGCCTGTTGCGGACAGCCGCCCGGTGGGTGCCGCGTGAACGAACGCGGGGGGACCGCAAGACAACGCTGTTCATCATGCTGAGCGTGGTGGTTGTGTTGGTGGTCATCAGCAATGTGACGCGCTTTGTCGCCCGGTATGTGACAGCCATCGGCGTGTTGCGGGG
>JBHHVM010000232.1:0-5830 GCA_046754265.1 Phycisphaerae bacterium | reverse complement strand
GGCCCGCAAGACCTGGTGCTCGATTTGGTCCAGGGAAAAAAGCGATCCGCCGATGTTCCAACGTCGGTGTTTCCAGCGCTTTTCCTCGGGAATGTCGGTGATGCTCTTGAAGTTCGGGCCCCAGTGCTCGAGGACCAGCAGCAGGGTGGCTGCGTTGTAGGCGTTGATGAACAGGGCCTTTTGCTCGTCGGCTGAGAGGTCGGTTGGGGTGACGTCCGCCAGGGAGGCCAGGTACTTTTCCAGAGAGGCCTGGTTCTGTTTTGCGACTTGGTAGTCCACGCCGTCGCCGACGACGCACTTTTTGAGTACGTCGTCAAGAAGGTGGGAGTCGGGGGATTCGACCGGTCCGACGGCGGAACACAAGCTGAGCGCGACACAGCGCTGCCCCTGGCCGGAACCCACAAGGGGAAGGCAACAAGGCAACAAGGCAACAAGGCAACGAGGCAAAAGTCCTGAAGGCACGTCACGGGCAGCTCGCAAGGCATATAAGAACCGACGCAGGCTGCGAAGGAATCGAACGGCTGTGGGATAGGTTAGTGGAGCGTTCATTGGATCGACCGTGACCTTGAGCCTTGGACTTCCAGTTCGGACGGTAGGCCAGTTCCCGCCGTGCCCGGTTAGGGGATCCAGGGCGTCCAACTTCAATCCTGGAACCTCGTATGACTCGGTCCGCGCGAACTTAAGTTCGCGGCTCGATTCTGTTGGGCGGGTCTTATTGTCGGCCGGTTTGGGCGGCTTGCAACTGTTGCGCTCGGGCCAGGTGGGCGTTGCCCTCCTGGGTTCGCCCTAGTGCGATCAGGGCTGCGCCCAGGTTGTGGTGGGCCAGGGGGTGTTCGGGGTCCAGGCGCAGGGCAGTTTCGTATTGCTGGACAGCCCCTTGAATGTCGCCCTGCTTTTTGAGAGCGATCCCCAGATTGATGTGGGCCCGGACGTAGTCGGGGTTGATTTGCAGGGCCCGGCGATAGGCGGCTTCGGCCTGGGCGTATTTGCCCTCCCGCGACAAGGCGACGCCCATGTTGTACTCGAGCGTGGCCACGCGCGGGTCGGCTGAGGGGGGCGTTCCGGTTGGGGTCGATGAACCGGTGGCTGAGGCGAGATACTGCTGGGCGATTCGCGGCAAGCCCTGGCGGCGGAACTTGTCGGCCAAGTCCACCAGGTCGGGGAGTCTGGGGGGCAGGAACCAGCGTCCCGGGAACTGGGCGGCGGCTGACCGGATTTGATCGGGAGAGGCCACCATGCCAGCCAAGTCTTTGAGCAGATCGGCGGCGTTGATGGGCCCTTTGTAGATGATGGCCAGGCGGTTTTGGGCATCGACCAGAAAGCTGGTCGGCAAGGGCAGCCTGCGGTGGCGGTCCAAAAGGCTTCGCTGCAACACGTCGAGAACGTCGAGCAATTCGGGCGAGGCGACGCCGGCCTGGAACGGCTGACCCCACTTGGCCAACAATGCCTGGGCTCGCGGTCGGTTGGCGGGCTCATCCACGTTGAGGGTCAGCACGCTGAGCCCGGCCCGCTGCAGGTCTTTGCGGTGGTTTGTCAGGTCGGTCAATTCAGCCAAGCACGGTTCGCACCAACTGGCCCAGACGTTGATCAACAGGGGAGCGTTGTCCTGGGCCCGAAGTGGGACCGGTTGGCCTTGGAAGGATTGGTAATTGACCTGGGGCATGGGCACCCGGGCGGCCAGCACGATTCGGGCCTGTTCCTGCACCGGCGGCGACGCGAGCTTGGACGGCTTAAGAAGCTCGATCGGCCGGCGTGGCGGCACCTCCTGCACTTTGCCGCTGCCCTGCACGAGCCGGTAGCGCCGGTCGGCTTGTAGCTGGCCGAACGATTCGGTCATGCCGCCGGGCCAACGCACCACGACGTTGCGGGCCTGGGTGTGGTCGCCCAGGCCAAAGTGCAACCATTTGCTGGATTGGGCCAGGTAACCATCGCCGGCCCGTAGACCCTTGACTCGTCGAGAGCCCGGTGCATCGCCCAGTTGGACTTCGACGCGGGCGCCGATGGCATCGCGGTTGCAATAGCGGCCCTCGAGGCGAAGGGACAGGTGGTGACGCTTGGGGTCCAAGCGATTGTGCATAAAGCGAAGCCGGGGTGCGGTGCGGTTGCGAATCCAAAAGTCCGGGGCTCCGTCCTGGTCCCAGTCGGTTACGGCGACGGCCCGCCCGTCGTCGGCGAAATCGACACCGGAGATGGCTGACACGTCGGCAAACCGGCCGTTGCCCAGGTTGAGGTAGGCGCAGTTCCGCTCGCGCCCGCTGAGCGAGCCGGTGCCGCGGAGCATTTCGTACAGGGCGGTCCAGCCGGCCACGTAATTGTCCACGTTGGCCTGGGTTGCGGTGGCGGGTGATTGCGACACGACCTGTCGCCATAGGAAACTTCACAAGTCCTTGGTGTCTTCGTTGGTCACAAAACCGTTGGCCACCAGCAGGTCTTCGAACCCGTCGTTATTGAAGTCGATGAAGTTGGAACTCCAGGCCCATCGGCCCATGGTGACGCCGGCCTGGGCGCTGACGTCGGCGAAGGTGCCGTCGCCGCGATTCTCGAAGAGGGAGTTACCCCGGGCGTGGCGTTGAAATTGGGCCCGGATCTTCCGGTCGGCGGCGGGTTTGAAGCGGCGTTGATAGGTGATGCGGTTGCCGGCCGAGCTGAACATGTTGCTGACGTAGAGGTCCATCAGGCCGTCGTTGTTGTAGTCGGCCCAACTGACGCTCATTCCGGCGGAGATGTCTTCCACGCCGGCGTCGGCGGCCACGTCGGTGAAGAAGCCGCTGTCGTTGCGGTAGAGGTTGTTGCGTCCAAAATCGTTGGCCACGTAGAGATCCACGTCGCCGTCGTTGTCGTAGTCCTCCCAGGAGGCGGAGAAGCTGAAGCGCCGGTTGTTGACCTCCAGGCCCACTTGCCCGGTCACGTCGATGAATTGGCCGTCGCCCTCGTTGCGGAGCAGGACGTTGCGCCGGCCGTTGTTGGCATCGTGATAGGGCAAGGGGTTCGAGTTTTTGACGTCGGGATCGACGTAACAGCAGACGTAGACGTCCAGGTCGGTGTCGTTGTCGTAGTCGGCGGCGGTGATGGACAACACGTTGGGCAGGGGCGCTACCGAGGCAGGTTGAAAGACGCCGGTGCCGTCGTTGCGCAGGAAGAACACGTCGGTCGCGGTGGCTACCACCAGGTCTTGATCGCCATCGCCGTCGATGTCCAGGATCAGGGCGCTGAGGGTGTAGTCCAGGATATCCACACCAGCCATGGCTGACACGTCCGTGGCAGTGCCGTCCACGTTTTGCACGAACAAGCGATTGGGCAACCCGCCGGGCTGACACAGGTACAGATCGTCCAGGCCGTCGCCGTTGACGTCGCCGACGGTCAGGCCTTGATGGCCGGTAAAGCCGATTCCAAGGGTGGGGGTGATCCGGGCCCGCCAGTGATCCAGGCCGGGCACGATTTGCTCGGCGAAGGAAGGGTTCGTGGCTAGCACTGCTTCGGTGCAGTCGGCGAACAGCTCTCCTCCGGCGGCTGGGCCGACGACTTCGGTGTGGTCGCTTACCTGGATGCCGGTCAGTTGCGGCAAGTGCCCGGGGTCGGGTGTCAGCCAGCGACAGTCCCAGGTGGCCCGTTGCTGGACGGATCGACCGGCGGAATGACCGGCGGATTCATAGTATACTTCGGTGGTCACCGATTCGCCCTGGGGTTGGACCTGAACGACCTTGAACTTGGTTCTCAGGTCGGCTGCCCCGGCGAAGGCGCCGGCCAGCTCGCCCAACGACTCGCCCAGACCGGCCAGGCCCGAGCGGGTTTCGTTTGGCGCCGGCGGAGTGTCGGACTTCGGCATCACCCGGCGGACCGTGACCGACCCATCGTCAAACACGACGTTTAGCGCACGGGGGCGGAGGGTTGACCCTTCATAGCTCGGAACGGCCAACGCCGAAAGGTCCCCAGGGCTGATCTGGTCGGGATGGGCCAGTAGCTTGCCCAGCGCTTTGAGCTGCTTTGAGGCGTTTTCGTTGAAGACCTCGGTGTCCCAGTCATCGCCGCCGGGGTATTTGCGGGCGAACTTCTCTTTGATCTGGGGTGGCTGACGATCCTGAGACGCACCGGGCGCCGCGGGCAGAGGGCCTTCGAAAGCCCGGGCCGACTCGCCGGCGGGCCTGGAATCCCGGGCCCCGGGGGTGGGTCGAAGCAAGGCATACCCTGCCAGCACGGCCAGGGCAGCAGCCACGATGGCCACTCCGATGGGTTTGAGGGGCTTGGACCGGGCGATTGGAGGGCGCGGCGGGGGCGGCGCTTGTGACGGGCGGCGTTTGGATCGCCTTTTTTTGCCTGGCTTGGCCAAGGTTGGTTCCTTTCGCAGTCCAGGAGTGCCGCATCCTGGCACGTCAGGCCCGCGTCGAAGCTATTACGGCCCAAACGGTTCTCGTTTCTCCGTCCAGGCGATGCCCAAACTCTCCAACTCGTCCAACACCGGATTGTAGACCTGGGGGTCCACCGGTATGTGAACGCCCGGCAGGCGCACAGCGCCGGTGGCGACCAGCATGGTGGCGATGGCGGCGGGCAACCCGACGGTCTTGGCCATGGCGGTCTCGCCGTTGGGCTCTCCGTAGACGACCATCCGGGAGGTGATCTTTTCGCGGCCCTTCGACGGCGACTCGGTGATGAAGCCATGGCGCAGAATGATCATGTCGCGTTGACCGGGCGTGTATTGCAACTTCTGTTCCATACGTCCAGCCAACACATCCAGCGGCGTGGTCGGAGTCGCGGTCACCGGCAGCGGGTCTTGGCTGAACAGCCCCAACCAATCCAGGCGGTCCAGCACGTCGGCGGACGATTCGATGTGCAGTTGGTCAGCCAGGGCGGCTCGAAGATCGCCGGGGTCGGAATTGCTGCAAAAACCGGCGGTGAACCGGGCGTAGGTCGTTCCGGCGGGATAGGTGGTCGGACTTTCATCCAGCAGGCCCAGCTCGATGATTTTGCGCCAGGTGTCGCACCAGCCGGGATAGCGCAGGGTTCCGCGGTGGAGCGTTTCGACGTTCTGCAAGCCGTAGCGGTCGATGTAGCCCAGCGAGTCGCGGTTCGGATAGGCTTCGAAGTCCCCCAGGCCGTCGAAGTGGAGCACGCGGTAGTGGTCGAACAGTCGCGGGCCGGGCACGACTTTTTCGTGACCGTCTTCGCGCCAGCGGGCCGAGTTTTTGCCGGCGGCAAGCACGCCGCGGGGGTTCCAGGAAAACTTGTAGCCGAAGGGGTTGTCGTTGGCATCCGGGGCTGGTAACCCGCCGCAGTAGGACTTGAAGCTGATGATCCTGTGGTTGCGCTGCCGGGCGTCGTCGATCATCCGCATGGCGGACATGTGATCCAGGCCCGGGTCCAGCCCGGATTCGCACAGGACGGTCACGCCCGCCCGGCGGGCCATTTCGTCGAGCAGCTTCATCTCGGGGCTGACGTAGGAGGTGGTCACCATCTGCGTGCCGTGCTCGATGCACAACTCGGCGATCAGGTGATGGTAGGCCGGCGGCAGCAGACTGACGGCGACGTCGTGTCCGGCGATCAACCGGCCTATGCGGGGCAGGTCCTGGGCATCCACTTCGAGGCCGGTGCCGCGCGGGTTGTTGCCCACCAGTTGCCCGATTCGTTGCGGGTCGTTGCCGGCCAGGGTGACGGAGATGTCGGAGCGGTCGAGCAGATACTTGACCAACGGCCCAGCCACGCGGCCCGATCCCAATACGAGGACTTTTTTCATCGACCACCCACCCGCAACGGCAGGTCAAGGGTCCGCTTGCGCGGAACAACGACCTGCCCTACGTATGCTTTTTTCATCAGTCCCGAAGGCAGGTCATTGACC
>JBHHVM010000231.1:0-5838 GCA_046754265.1 Phycisphaerae bacterium | reverse complement strand
GATTCGGTTGACCCGTTCTGAAGGCTGGGTCTGATGACGGTGCGGTGATTCGGTTTACCCGTTCTGAAGGCTGGGTCTGGTCACCGTGCGGAGGTGAAAAGTGACCAGTGACCTCGGTCCGCACGGGGCCACTTTCGGTGGACCCATGCCATCCGGTGATTTGGGTTTTAGGAGAGGATTCCTGGTGGGAGTGGTGCGAGAAGGGATTCTCGCACCAGCGACATTCGGAGCGTGCCTACGGCACGGCGGCTTGGCTGAGCGCTCCCCTTCGGGTCGCCGCTAAACGGTGGCGGGATTCAAATGTCGAGCGTCGAATGCGGTGGCTGCGTTTATTCTGTCTCTATGGGACGCCCCGGGGTAGGGGATGTTGGGGAGGGCATGGTTCGCCCTTGTTTTTGATTCGCCTGATGGATGGCAGGTCGATGATCTGCCCTACCTGCTACCCGTCGCTTGCGCTGTGGGCTTTGATGGCGTTGGATTGGGCGATGGTGGCGTTGCGTTTTAGCATGGGTAGCTTGGCTCGTTTGATGGGGCTGTGGCTCAGGTTGGCACTGTAGTCCTGGGGCGTCCACTGCAGCACTTCTTCCAGCACGGGATAGGGGCTTGGTGGGCGCGGGGTGAAGGCGGTGGACAGCGGGGCCCGGTGATTGTGGGGGCAGACCTGTTGGCAGACGTCACAGCCGAAGACCCAATCGCCCATCGGCCCGTGAAACTCGGCCGGGATGGCATCGCGCAACTCGATGGTCAGGTAGGAGATGCACCGGGAGGCGTCCATCCGGTAGGGGGCGGGAAACGCCTGGGTGGGGCAGGCGTCCAGGCAACGGGTGCAGGAGCCGCAGTGGTCGGTGGCTGGCGGGTCGGGGGGTAGTTCCAGGGTGGTGACGATCTCGCCCAGAAAGAAGTAACTGCCCAGGTCCTGGTGCAGGGCCAGGGTGTTTTTGCCGATCCAGCCCACCCCTGACGCGGCGGCCCATTCGCGCTCCAGGATGGGGGCGGTGTCGACGCAGGCTTTGGCTTGGAACGGTTCGTCGATCTGGGTGCGCAGGGCGTCGATCATTTCAAGCAGACGGTTCTTGACGACCCGGTGATAGTCGTCGCCCCAGGCGTACATGGCTATTTGCCCGGTGGGCGGGTGTTCCGGTCGGTTCGGGGCTTGCTGGTGGTAATTCAAGGCGACGACGATGACGCTGCGGGCTCCGGGTAGCAGCACGCCCGGGTCGGTTCGCCGGTCGAAATGGCGGTGCAGGTAGTCCATCCGCCCGGCCCAGCCGCGATCGAGCCACGCGCGGAGGTAGTCGGCCCGGGTGATCGGACCGGCCTGGGCGATGCCCACGCGGTCGAAGCCTGCTTGCTTGGCCAATCGGCGGACCCGGGCGGCTTTTTCCGGAGCGGTCATGGCGTTATGGTATCGGTCTGGACCGCTCCGACAAAGCGGCGCAAGCTCGAATTGACACCCGCGGGGGTAACGTCTAGCTTCCCGCAGCCCGCCCTGGACGGGCGGCAATGCTTCCCCTCCACCGGAGAACACGACAACATGTTTACTTACGACTGGTTTCATGGGGCTGCCTACCGGCAGCAATGGGAAGAGGCCCGCCAGCGCTGCACCCAGAAACGCTTCCCGGATCAAGATCCTGAATCGCTGCACGAAAACGAAGAGGCTGTGCAGTTTTACGACGATCTGGTGGTCCGCACATTGGTGTATCTCCGCGATGGGTTCAGCTATGAGATCAAGGAGATGGCCCAGGTGGACAGCAAGACCCATCTGACCTTCGAGTGCGAGCCGGTGGACGATCATTACAAGGTCGGCGCGTTTGTGGTCAGCGTACCTTTTGACGAGATCGTTCGGGTGGAGGTCTTTGCGGTGCATCCCTCGGAGAGACCCGAGGACATGCCGCTGATCACCGGGTTCCGCGGCAAGCCTGACGGCCCGGAACCGGCCCGCGAGCAGTAGAGCCTATCCGGCAACCTTAAATGACGCGGTCCGCGCGAACTGAAGTTCGCGGCTCGCTTGGTTTTGGGATAGGTTCCAGATTCCCCACCGGGCCGATCGATCGGCCCCGAATAAGGAGGGACAAATCATGGTGCTTCGAATTCTGGCTGGCGTCGTCTTGGGCTTGGCCTGGGCGGCTTCGGCGGACGGACCTCCGGTGGCCCGCAAGCAGCAGGTCACCGACACCTTTCACGGCGTCTCGGTCAGCGAAGACTATCGCTGGCTGGAGGACTGGGAAGATCCAGCCGTGAAGGAATGGAGCGAGAAACAAAACGTCTATGCCCGCCGGGTGCTGGATCATCTGCCGAATGTCAAGGCCATTGGCGGCCGGGTGACTGAAATCCTGTCGGCCAAGACGGTGGGCTATGGCTCGGTGACCCAACAGGGCGGCACGGTCTTTGCGGTCAAACGACAACCGCCCAAGCAGCAGCCGTTCCTGGTGGTGATGTCTTCGGCTGACGACCCCTCGGCGGAGCGCGTGCTGGTGGATCCCAACGAGCTGGATCCTTCGGGCACCACGACGATGGATTGGTACGTCCCGTCGCCCGATGGCCGGCTGGTGGCGGTTTCGCTGTCAAAAGGTGGCACCGAATCGGGGGACGTGCATGTTTATGACGTGGTGGCCGGCAAGCAGGTCCACGAAGTCATCCCCGGCGTGAACGGCGGGACGGCTGGCGGTGATCTGTCGTGGGCGCCCAATGGCTCGGGGTTTTTCTACACCCGTTATCCACGAGGCAACGAGCGCCCGCCGGAAGACATGCCGTTTTATCTGCAAACTTACTATCATGCCCTGGGCACGCCCACCGAAAGCGATCGTTATGAGATGGGCAAGGACCTGCCCCGCATCGCCGAGATCCAGTTGGACGTGGACCTGGCCAGCGGACGTCAACTGGCCAGCGTGCAGGACGGCGACGGCGGGGAGTTTTCGCACTATCTCCGCTCGACCGGCGGGAAATGGCGTCAATTCAGCACCTTCGGCGACAAGACGCTGCAGGCTACGTTCGGCCCGCACGACGATCTGTACGTCCTGTCGCGCAAGAACGCCCCCCGCGGCAAGATTCTGCGGATCAACGTCGAAACCTTGGACGTCGGTCAGGCCCAGGTCATCGTGCCCCAGGGTAAAGACGTGATCGTGGACAATTTCATGGGCCCCTCGTCGGTGGTGGTCACCGACACGCGCATCTACGTGCAGTATCAACTCGGCGGGCCTTCGGAGATTCGAGTCTTCGGTCTGGACGGCAGCCCGAAAGAAAAGCCCAAGCAGTTGCCCGTCTCATCCATCGGGGGCATGGCCAAGTTGGACGGCGATGACATCCTCTTTAGCAACAATTCGTTTATCGAGCCGACGGCGTGGTATCGCTACAGCCCCAAGAGCGGCAAGACGGTCAAGACGGGCCTGGCCAGCACGACACCGGTGGATCTTTCCGACGCCAGGGTGGTGCGCGAGTTTGCCACCTCGAAAGACGGCACCAAGGTTCCGGTCAACATCATCCTGCCGCCCGGCGTCAAGCTGGACGGCTCCAATCCTTGCGTGGTCAACGGTTACGGGGGGTACGGGGTCAACATCAGTCCCCGCTTTCGGGCCACCACCAAGCTGCTGCTGGAACAGGGCGTCATCTATGCCGTGGCCAACATCCGCGGCGGCGGCGAATACGGAGAGGAATGGCACCGCCAGGGCAACCTGACCCACAAGCAAAACGTCTTTGACGATTTTGCGGCTGCGGTTAAGCACATGATCGAGCGGGGATATACGTCGTCCGAGCGGCTGGCCATCATCGGCGGCAGCAACGGCGGTCTCCTGATGGGGGCCACCCTGGTGCAGAATCCCAAGCTGGTCAAAGCGGTGGTGTCTTATGTTGGCATCTATGACATGTTGCGGGTGGAACTGTCGCCCAACGGGGCGTTCAACATCCCGGAGTTCGGCACGGTCGAAAAGCCGGACCAATTCAAGGCCCTGTATGCGTATTCCCCGTATCACAACGTCCGCGACGGCGTGGCCTATCCAGCCACGCTATTCCTGACCGGGGCCAATGACCCGCGGGTGGATCCGATGCAATCGCGCAAAATGACCGCCCGGCTTCAGGCGGCGGCCTCGAAGCCCGGTTCGATCCTGTTGCGAACCAGCTCCGATTCGGGTCACGGCGGCGGCACGGCGTTGAAAGAGCGAATCGCCCAGACGGTTGACGTCTATGCGTTTCTTTTCGATCAACTCGGTGTGGACTTTCACACCAAGGCGGGACGGAAGATCCTAGACTGAATGGGGCGTCCTGAATCCTGTGTGGCACCGGTTTTCAATAGGTGGGATGTACGCGCGTTCAGTCAGCCGGTCCGGTCGAAAAGGTCACGTGGACGGGCTCTAACGGAGTGCCATCGGCGCTGACGAAATTCTTGAAGCGGTTGGAGTTCAGCCAGAACTCGTAGGCCCAATCGGGTTTGAGGCGGACGCGGAGGGTCAGCACTTTGCGGGCGGCGTCGTAGGAGGGCTGGCCCTTAAGATTGGGAAAGTGCGGCCCGCCGCCGACCACCGACCAGGAGCGGTTCTTCATCGGCCGATCGAAGACCACTTTGATGCGTTTA
Source organism: Phycisphaerae bacterium (assembly GCA_046754265.1). Taxonomy (GTDB): domain Bacteria; phylum Planctomycetota; class Phycisphaerae; order UBA1845; family UBA1845; genus OFTM209. The sequence continues at coordinate 1,271 of JBHHVM010000231.1, read as the reverse complement.
AGACTCGCAGAGACGCCTCGCGAGCCGTTGGCGGGCGTGATAGACACCACTTGCGGGGCCTTGGACGTTTGGGGCTGCTTGCGGCTGGCGAACCGTGGTCCGTATTCGTCGAAGAAACGAACCATCCGGGGGACCAAATCCTCGAGGGTCTTGAATCGGTCCCGCTGAGCCTCGTACTCGCCCAGCAGATCGGCCAATTCCCCCACCCAGAAGAATTGCCGCTCTTTTTCCTCGCTGATGGCCTGGGTCGCTTTCCGCTGGGATTCGTGGGCGAACTTGTATCGAACCACACAGGCCCGGACCAGCGACTCCTTCATCATGGTTTGCCAAGTGCCATAGGCCTGTCGCTTCATGGCTGCTTCGACTTGGGGATAGATCTGCCGGGCTGAGGCCGCAAATTCCGACTCGTGGCCATCGATAATGGGGTTGACGTAGGAATGGCAGAACTCGTGGACCACCGTGCCCAGCATGCTGCGGTCGAACTTGGGTCGGCCTCGTTTGTCGGTCTGCCATACGCCGAGAACACAGTAGAGCTTTTCGGCGTCCCGGGCGACCTTGATACGCGGACCGTAACATTGCGGGCCGTTCAGCATGCCCAGAATGACCGTGAACTCAGCCCCGGGGCGCGTCCCGAAGAACCGGTCGAACCACTCCAAATGGCCTCTCTTGTCCAGCAGACGGCGCATCCGCTTGACCGACTGATCGTAAAGCGGCTGGTGGGCATCGATGAAAGATTGGAAGTCGGTGACCTTGACGAAGTCGCGGGCCAGGGTCACGAACTGCCTGGCATGATCCACCGTCCAACGCCCGTCCAGGGTTTCGGGGTGCGGGTCGAAAGGCACAGCCTCGCCCAGGCTGGGCACGTCGGTGAGATGCACGGCCATGCTCATGCAGGCGTCGTAGGACACGCCGTTGTTGTTGCGGAGCTCTCGGGCCAGGGTGACGGCTGGGTGGCTTCGATGGGGGCCGAAGTGTTGCTCCACATCCGCGACGTATGATTCCACACGACCCTGGTTGTACTCCGGGTTACCGGCCAAGCGGATAATGACGCTCATCAATTCGACCCGGGGGTCCACGTTCACGCGCACCTTCCGATCGGTTGGCGCGTCTTCGCTTTCTGTGGCGCCAAGTGCCGCCGGTGGACAGACAGTCGCCAGCAGACCGAGCGCCAGCAACGCCCGTCGAGCGAATCGCCAAACATCAACCGCCGGACCGATCGGGAGACTTGGAAACCCCTTGATTATTGACATGATTTGCCTCCCCTGCGCGGT
>JBHHVM010000230.1:0-5915 GCA_046754265.1 Phycisphaerae bacterium | reverse complement strand
CAACACCAGGCCCTGCGCCGGGGATACGAACGGGCACGACTCATGGCCAAGGACGCGCCCTATTCGCGGGCCCTGTTCAAGAAGGAGCTTGCCCGGGGGGCCGACGACGAAGCCCTGGCCGCCGAAACCGGCGAGACTTTCAACCCCAGGAAGAACCCCTTCGTCAGCACCGGCCTGTTGGCCCTGCTCGACCGGCGGGCCCGCGGGCCCAAGATGTCTTACTCCTGCGAAGGAACGCAATTGCCGGGTTGGAATTACCCAGCCGAGAACGGGTTGGCCGACGCGGATGAATCGGGCCAGTGACTTGGTTAACAGAAGTCCGGTGGAGTGTCATCGCCGGTAGGTCCAGAACCGACCGGCGCGGAGGATTCAGGTGAGCATCGATCAGATTATTGTGCAGTGTCGTGAGTTGCTCGACGTCCTGCCCGGCCAAGCCTTGGCCCAGGCACGCAGCAAGCACGCCATCGACGGAGGGCTGGGCGTCTTTCCGGTCTACGCCCCGCTGGAGATCATCCACGCAGCCGGCCTGATGCCGGTAGGCCTGTTCGGGGCGGGCACGCAGGTGGAAATATCGCACGCCGACTCGCGCTTTCAGTCGTTCATTTGCTCGATCGCCAAGAGCACCCTGGAGCTGTTTCTGCGCCAGGATATGAACGACTTTACCGGAGCGGTGTTCAGTTCCATCTGCGACGTGGCCCGCAACCTGGCCAGCGTGGTCCAGCGCAGCGCTCCGGACATGTACATCGAGTACCTGCACCTGCCGCAGAACGCGTTGAACCAGGCTTCGTTGGATTATACCCGGGCTGAGTTCGATCGTTTTCGACGTAATCTGTCCGAACATCTGGGCCGGGCGATTCCCGACCAGAACATCGGGGCTAGCCTGCACTTGTATAACCGGGTCCGGCAACGCACTCGCCAGCTTTACGATTACCGCAAGCAGCACCCCGGGTCGATCAGCGCAGCCGAGCTGTACACCGTGGTCCAGGCTGGGACCCGCATGATGCCCGAAGACCTGGTCATCTTGCTGGAACAACTGCTCGATCAACTGCCCCAGCGCCAATGCCATCCGCGCGACACCGTTAAGGTCGTCGTCGAGGGGGCCTTCTGCGAGCAACCGCCGGTGACGCTGATCGACGTAATCGAGGCGGCTGGGTGCGAGATTCGAGATGATGACCTGATGATCGGATGGCGGTTGTTCGGCGACGACGTGACCGCCAACGGTGATCCGGTCGGCGCCCTGGCCCAGGCCTATCTGTCGTCCAGCGCGTACACCTCGGTGCGCTACAACCCGCAGCGGCCCCGCTGCGAAGGCTTGTTCGAGCGGATGAAATCGGCCGACGCCGAGGCGGTCGTTTTTGCACCCGCAAAATTCTGCGAGCCAGCCCTGCTGGATTACGTCCTGTTCCGGCGAAAACTCAACCAGGTCAACGTGCCCCATCTGAAGCTGGAATTCGAAGAGAAGATGTGGACCTTCGACGCCGCCCGCACTGAGGCTGAAACGTTTACCGAATCCATGCTGTTTGATTGACGAAAGGAACGCCCCATGCGCACGGCAGTGGCCAACGACAAAGACTACCGCGGGACGGTTCACGGTCTCTCGCGGGATATCATGACCGGTTGGATGACCCAGCTCAAAGAGGCCACCGGGCAGCCGACGCCGTCGGCCTACCTGATGATCAGCGGCAACTGCGTGGAGATTCTGCGCTGCTTCGATATTCTGCCCGTCTTCCCCGAGATTAACGCCCTGCAACTGGCCATCCGCAAAAAGTCGCTGCCCTACATCATCAAGAGCGAGGAAATCGGCTACGCCTCGGACAACTGCGCCTACGTCAAGGCCGACGTCGGCTACACGCTTTGCGGCGGGGTCGGAGGCGACGGAAACACGCCCAAACCCTCGCTGATTGTCTGCAACTTCGTGGGTTGTAACGTCTACATCAAGTGGTTCGAACACTGCGCCGAAATGCTCGACGTGCCCATGATCATGCTGGACATCCCCTTCGTCCGGCAAGAGGGGCCCTCGACGCAGGACGTGGCCTACGTCATGTCCCAATTGCAGGAGCTCATCACCCGCTGCGAACAACTGACGGGCAAGAAATTCGACATCGACCGATTGCGTGAGATTTTGTCCTACTCCGCCCGGGCCGAGGAGGGCTGGTCGCGGGCCAAGGATCTGTGCAAGCATCGCCCCGCCCCCTTCGACTGTTATTTCGACAGCATCAACATGATGGGCCCCATCAATGCCCTGCGCGGCACGCCCGAAGCCGCCGATTTCTTCGACGCGGTGGTGGCTGAGTACGAGCAAATGGTCGCGAACAACATCGGCGTCCTCGAGGAGGAGCGCTTCCGCATCGTGGTGGAGGGGCCTCCGCCCTATCCCTACTACCGCAATTTCCGCAACCTGTTCGAAGCCTGGGGGGCGGTCGCGGTGCAGAGCACCTATTCCACCGTGGGCGGCACCTGGGAGTTCGGGTTCCGCCACGATCCGCAGCGCCCCTTGGAGAGCATCGCCGAGCAGATGATCCTGCACAACCTGTGCAATCGCTCGCTGCTGGAGCGCTACCGGCAGATTCGGACCTATGTGGAGGACTGGAACGCCGACGCCCTGGTCATCCATAGCATCAAGAGCTGCCGTTTATTCTCGGCGGGGCAGGGTGACATGCGCGAGCACTTCATCAAGGACCTCGACGTGCCCACGTTGATGGTCGAATCGGACCTGGAAGACCCGCGCTACTATTCTGAAGCTCAGATGAAGAACCGCATCGACGCCTTCTTCGAGGCCTTGCAATACAAACGACTCCGGCAGAAACGACCGGTTGAATTGGGAAAGGTAAACTGATGGACTATGCCGCGGGAATCGACGTCGGCAGCACCCAGACCAAGGCGGTACTGGTCGATGAATCCAGGGCCATCAGCGCTCGAGCCCTGATCAACACCGGCGCCAACGTCAAACTGGCCGGTCAGCGCGTCCTGGACGAGCTGCTCAACTCAGCCAACGTGCCGCGCGATCAGGTCGGCTTCGTCGTCGGCACCGGCTATGGTCGATACAAGATTGAAGCCGGCGACGCCCAGGTGACCGAGATATCCTGCCACGCCCGCGGCGCCCAAATGCTGTTCCCCGCCACCCGGACAGTCATCGACATGGGCGGCCAGGACACCAAGGCCATCAAGGTCGGCCCCGATGGTGGCGTGCTCGATTTCTGCATGAACGACAAATGCGCTGCCGGCACTGGACGCTTCTTGAGCGGGGCGGCCGACGTGCTTGGACTAACCCTGGATGACATCGGACCGATTTCCTTGAAGGGGAACAAACCCGTGCGGCTGACCAGCGTCTGCACGGTCTTCGTCGAATCGGACATTTTGGGCTATTTGGCCCAAAAACGCACCGTGGAGGACATCCTGGCCGGTGTCCACCAGGCCATTGCCGCCCGGACCATCGGGTTGGTTCGGCGAGTCGGCATGGAAGATGAAATCACCTTCACCGGAGGCGTGGCCCGTAATATCGGCATGGTCAAAGCGCTGGAGCAAAAGCTGGGCGTGACCCTCAACACCAGTGCCGAGTCGCAGTACATCGGAGCCCTGGGGGCTGCCCTCTTCGCCCAGGATAACATCCTGGCTGGGCAACCACAGGAGCCCAGGGCCGGGGCGGAGACAGCCGTTTGGGTGGACCAATAGTCAGCCCATCGAACGACGATTAGCCAGTATCATCGGGCAACCCCACCGCCCGACATCGAAAGGAGTTTCTCGTGGCCTACATTGCCGGGGTCGATTTGGGAGCAGGCGCTACCAAGACGGTCATCATTGACCAGGACGGGCGCGTGCTTGGTCGAGGCACGGCTCGAACCCGGGCTGATTTCGATGCGGTGGCCGGCACGTCACTGGCCGGAGCCTGTGAACAGGCCGGCCTGGAGCGTGAACAAATCGACTACCTGGCTGCGACCGGCCTGGGGCGGTACAGCCTGAACGATCGCGACATTCAGATCACCGATCTGACCTGCGGGGCACGCGGGGCCCACGCCCTGTTCCCCGATGCACGATTCGTGCTGGATATGGGCGCCCAAAGCACCCGGGCCATCGCCCTGCGCGACGGCGGAAAAGTCAAGGAGTTCCGCACCAACGAAAAATGTGCAGCCGGCAGCGGCGGATTCTTGGAGCGGGTTTCCAAGTACCTGGAAGTCGAGGTAGCCGACATCGGCAGGCTCTCGCTGGAATCGACCCAGCCCCAACCCATCAGCAGCGTCTGCGCCGTCTTGGCTGAGTCCGAAATCATCAACCACGTCTCCGAGGGAAAGACCGTCCCCGACATTCTGCACGGGGCCCATCAGTCGCTGGCCGAGCGGGCTTTTAGCCAACTCAGGATGGTCGGCGTCGACGGCCCAATCGTATTCATCGGCGGCGTAGCCCTGCAAGAGGGCATGGTCAAAGCCTGCCTTGACAAGTTCGGCAGGGCGGTCGAGATTCCGGAGCACCCAGCCCACGTGGTGGCCCAAGGCGCCGCCATCCTGGGCCTGCAACGCTTCAACAAACGTAACCAGAATCCGAGCCGCGACTGTAAGGGAGCGGTGCTTTTGGCGCCACCAGGAAGAACGCGTTAGACTGGTCACGCAAAACAAGCAGCAATAGCCCGTTTCGACTATAATCTCAAACCCATGTACGAACCCGCCGATTTCTTCAGACTCGACGAGTTGCTCACACCCGAGCAGCGCATGATCGCCCAAACCGTGCGCAGCTTCGTCGACGACAAGGTCCTGCCCATCATCGAAAAGCACAACCGCGAGGGCAGCTTCCCGGCTGAGCTCATTCCACAACTGGGCGAACTGGGCCTGCTGGGGTGTAGTCTCGACGGTTATGGCTGCGCCAACGTCGACGCCATCAGCTACGGTTTGATCAATCAGGAGCTCGAACGCGGTGATAGCGGGTTGCGCAGCTTCGTCTCCGTCCAGTCCAGCCTGTGCATGTGGCCCATCTTTACCTTTGGCACCCAGCAGCAGAAGGACCGCTGGTTGCCGGGCATGGCCAAGGGCGAACAGGTCGGCTGTTTCGGGCTGACCGAAGCCGACTTCGGGTCCAACCCCGCCGGCATGATCACCACCGCACGGCTCGACGGCGACCACTACATCCTTAACGGCTCCAAAATGTGGATCACCAACGGCAGCATCGCCGACGTGGCGGTGGTCTGGGCCAAGCTCGACGGGCAGGTGCGCGGATTCCTGGTCGAAAAAGGCATGGAGGGGTTTACCACACCCGATATTCACAACAAGTTTTCGTTGCGAGCCTCGGTCACGTCGGAGCTGGTCTTCGACAACGTACGCGTGCCTAAAGCAAACCTGCTCCCCGGCACAAAGATCGGTCTGCGGGCCCCGTTGTTATGTCTGACCCAGGCCCGGTATGGAATCGCCTGGGGCGCAGTCGGATCGGCCATGGCCTGCTACGACGAAGCCTTGCGCTACGCCAAAGAACGGATACAATTCGATAAGCCCATTGCTTCCTTTCAACTCGTACAGAAAAAACTGGCCTGGATGATTACCGAAATCACCAAGGCCCAATTGCTTGCCTTCCGCCTCGGGCAACTAAAGGACCACGACGCGATTCGACACGATCAAATCTCCATGGCCAAGATGAACAACGTGGAAATCGCCTTGGAGATTGCCCGAACCGCCCGCGATATCCTTGGGGCCGCCGGCATTTGCGACGACTACCAGTGCGGACGGCACCTGTGCAACCTGGAAAGCGTCTACACCTACGAAGGCACGCACGACATCCATACCCTGGTCATAGGCCAGTCCATCACCGGCATTCCCGCCTTCACCTGAGCTGTCTTGGCGAAAGGATGCACGCCGCCGTCACCCACGACGGCGCAACCACTGGGCGATGACGGACTCGAACCGCCGACATCTTCCTTGTAAGGGAAGCGCTCT
>JBHHVM010000229.1:0-5952 GCA_046754265.1 Phycisphaerae bacterium | reverse complement strand
GCCCCCTCGTGGAAGCAATCCACCGGGCAAACCGCGACGCAGTCGGTGTACTTACATTTGATGCATGGCTCGGCAACTATGTGGGCCATCGTTTTCCTCCGTCTCCAAAATCATGTTCCCAGACGGCCAAGGTTATAATCCAAGCCGGCCCGCTTGCCCAGCCCTTTCCATGGCCAATCCGCACTCGATCATCAGGGCGGGGGAGTCGATTCATTGGCCGTCCGCCGCCCCCGGGCGGCGCCCGCTTGCGGGTCGCCGGACCCCTGTCTATAGTCCGCCCCGTGTCCGAGCATACCCGCTTCGTCGCCCCCGCACGCATCATCGCGGCCCTGACCGCGGGCTCCCGCGTCCTGGGCCTGGTCCGCGAAGCCGCCTACAGCTTCTTCTTCGGCATCCATCCAGCCCTAAGTTCCTTCCGCATCGCCTTTATGGTCCCCAACCTGGCCAGGCGTCTTTTCGGCGAAGGGGCCATGGCCTCGGCCTTCGTCCCCGTCTTCACCGACGTCCTGCAAAAACAGGGCAACGCCCGGGCCCGCGAATTGGCTGGGACCGCCTTCGGATTCCTGGGCGCCTGCCTGATCGCCCTGACTATCCTGGTCCAGGCTGGGGTGGGCTTGGCCTACCTGGCGGCACCCTCCGACACCCTCCTGCTGACCCTGGTCATGATGCCTTATATGGTCATGATCTGCTTGGCTGGCTTCGCCGGCGGCATGCTCAACGCCCTGAACCGCTTCGCCGTTCCCGCGGCTGCACCCATACTCCTGAACCTGGTTCTTATCAGCGCCCTGGGAGTCGGCGGCTGGGTCATCGGGCTGAACATGCGCCCGCTCATTTATCTCGTCGCCGCCGGCGTGCTCCTGGCCGGTCTGCTCCAGTTCGCCTCTCAGGTCGTCGAAATGCGCCGGGCGGGTTGCTCGCCCCGCCTCAACTTCCGCTGGAAAGACCCCGACCTGCGACGCATCCTGGCACTGCTGGGGCCCATGGTCATCGGCCTGTCCGCCATGCAGCTCAACGTCTTGGCTGACAACCTCATCGCCCTCTTCTTCGTGCCCGACGGCCGAGGCCCTGCCGTGCTGGGTTACGCCCACATGCTCTACCACCTGCCCCAGGGCATCTTCGGAATCGCCCTGGCCACCGCCATCTTTCCCCTCCTCTCGGTCCAAGCCGCTCGCAAAGACCACGCCGGACTCGCCCAAGCCTTCCAATCCGGCATCCGCGTCAGCCTCTTCATTGCCCTGCCCGCCTCCATAGGCCTTATCATGTTGGCCCACCCCATCGTCGCTCTGGTCTACCAGCACCGTGGAGGTCAATTCGATCAAACCGCCACAGGCCACGTCGCCCGAACGTTGACCTACTACTGCCTGGGCCTATGGGCCTTTTCCATCCAACCCATCCTGGCCCGGGCATTCTACGCCCTTCAAGACACCAAGACCCCCGTCCGCATCAGTCTCATCACCGTCGCCTTGAACCTGGCCCTGAGCATCATCTTGGTCTTTCCCCTGCAAGAAGCCGGCATCGCCCTGGCCACGGCCATCACCGCCGCCCTCCAAGCCCTGTGGCTAAGCCTGGCACTATACCGCCGATTACCCCAAGTCCACTGGCCCACCGTGCTCCAAGCCGCCCTCAAAACAGCCGCCGCCACCGCAGCCATGGCTGTCTTCCTCTACTGGGCTCACACCACCCCATCCCTGGCCAACCGCTCCGAAGCCGTCCAACTCGCCGTCGCCATTCCCGGCGGAGTCGCCATCTTCGCCATCACTGCCAGGGTGCTAAGATGCGCCGAAATCAAAGAACTCGTAAGCCGCGCAGACAGATAACCCCGCAAGGGTTGGCAGGTTGAGAATTGTTGCTTCGACCCTACCCGCCCGATACGATGCGCTCGATTCTCGAGCGGGCCTGCTCAACGCAAATAGGAATACCCTCATGCAAAGATCTGTTCTTGCCGCCGTCACGACTCTGGTCTTGATTTCCAACTCCGGTTGCCAGAACGTGCCCGACGTGCCCAATTGCCGCGATATCGATGCACTGCGTGAAGATGCCAACAGCAACGGCTTCATGGACGTTCGGCCGCCCCCGGGCGTCGAATACGACCCCGAAGCCACCGTCAAGGTCATGGCCGGAAACACCCTCTTCGACACCGATCTCGTCGAACATGCCCCGGAGGTCGGCCTGGACCCCACGGTAGCGGGCCTGCTGGCCCGGGCTACCGATTTCCTCGTGAAGTTCACGTTCTTCCTGGATTACGGCGACGGCAAGGTGCAGGTCCTGTGCCAGACCAAACCGCTAGGCCCCTTCGAGATCGCCATTGAAGCCGCCTGCCCCGTCGATTCCATGATTGACGTCGAGCTCATTGCCGTCGTGCCCATCTTCGGCGGCATTCCCGTCCAGACCATCCCGGTCGGCTTGACCGAAGACGCGGTCGATTACGAATGCGGCCAAACCGTCTCCCTCTTGACCACCAAGGATGAAGACGGCCAAGTCGTCTGAGTGGTCGACGTTTTCTAACGGCCTGGTCAGGTCGATTCAGACTGCAATAAACTCCCAACCGCGTTCGCCGAAATCCAACCGGCTCGACCCCCGCAGCTCCTGTCGCACCGAACATCGCTCAGCAGGCCTAGCGGGCGCGACGGGTTTAGTCAGCTGTCAGTGGGGCGGCGAGAGGGGCCTCGGAGATGCGCTTGGACCGGCTGAGGGTCAGGGCCAGCAGGTAGATGCCCGTGCCGGTGAGCATGGTCCAGGTGAATCCGATGGTCATGGCCAGGGCGATGGCAAAAAGCGAGGCAAACACCGAGCAGGCACCGTTGATGCCCCACAGCCAGGGAATCAGCCGCGGGGCCGGGCCACCGAAGAGGCGCATGCCCAACGGGAGCGGCATGCCGATGAGGATTCCCAAAGGCAGCATGGCCACGACTGCCAGGGTGACGCGGCCCATGGTGCTGACGGCGATGAAGCGATCCATGAAGCCGGGCAACAGAAAATTGTAGGCCAAGAGCAGCGCGATTAGCACGAGCAGCAATCGTTGCAGATAGGATCTGGGTGAGCGGGCCTGCATGCGCGAGGTCAGCAGGCTGCCGATACCGGCGAAGACCAGCAGCGAAAAAAGCACCACCGAAAGGGCGAAGACCGGATGCCCCAGGAAGAACGTGAATCGTTGGATAAGCGGGATTTCCACGAGCATGAAACCGACGCCCAGGCAGGCAAAGTAGCCTAACGACGCGGGCTTGCCCGAAATGCCGACCAGGTCCGCACGTCGCAGAAACAGGGGCAACACAATGCAGAGCAAAGCCATCGCGGTGGCGATAACCAATACGGCCAAAAGCACGAAGGTGCCGTACCATTTGACGTTCCAGGCTTTGGCTCTGGCGGTCTCGGCAGCCTCATAGGTTTGGCGCAGGGCCCTGGCGGATTTGGCCATGTGGAAGAAGAAGGGCTTGTCATCGGTGGGGGCGGATATGTCGAAGATGAAGCTGTCTATCAAGCGTTGGGGGTTCCTGGCGTTCAACAGGGCGGAGAAGTCACTGCGCAACACTCGCCCCGGTGCCCAGCCGATTAGAAACCCCGAACGCCTGGCCTGATTGGCGACGGCACGCGTCTGTATGTGGGTGAAGGGTTTCTTGCTCATCAGGACGGTCCCGCCGATGCCCTTGAGTATGACCATCAGGTGGTCGCCGGGCTTCTCGATGCCGTTGTCTCGAAGCACGTCGGCTGCGATGGCCACCACGCGGAGCAACTGCGGCGCCTGGGGGACATGAAAGCGAGTGACACTCAGTATGCCATCCGGCGTCAGGTGATCGAAATAGGTGGCGAAGGCTTCTTTGGTGTACAGGAAATTTTCGGCCATCACGTAGGCGCCGGTGGCGTTGGCGGCCCAGGAATCGACCAGCGACAGTTGAATCAGGTCATAGGTGTCGTCGGACCGCCGCACATAGCTCCTGCCCTCAGCTACGATCTTGTGGACCTGGGGTAGGTCATAGACACCACCGCCAAATTGGGCGAACCGCCGGCTAACCGCTTCGACGACGGTCCTGTTGTATTCAAGGGCGAAGACCTCCTTGGCTCCGAAAGCGAGGGCGGCCAGGATGTCTCGGCCACCCCCGGCCCCGATGATCAGAACCTTATGATCCGTAAAGAGCGTGTGGCCGATCGAAGTCACGTCATGCTTGAGGTGTTCGACTTTGGCAAGATCGCCGTCAAACTCGGTGATGACCGTCGCGGCCCCGGCATCGATCTTGATGGTGCGTTCGCGTGGAGCGGCGCCGCGCCAGGTGTTGGCCAATCCCCAGCCGGAAGGCCTGGAGTCGGATCGGACCGGCCAAACGCCGACGTAGGAATAGGAATTCCAGCGCTCATACTCGGGGTGAGTGTAGACCTTTCCCTTACCGAAGTTGAGTCGATACCAATCCAACTTCGAATCGGCCAAGACCAGCACGATCATGGCCAGGCAAACCGCGGCGATGGTGTTGAGGGGTGCGTTGAGGTCTGTGGTGGCGAAGCAAAGTCCGCCCAGGGTGGCGGCGACGGCTGCAAGAAGCACGACGGTGGGAGCGTCAAAGCATGACATCAAGGCCACAGCCAGGATGCAGCCCAGGCCGGCCCCGACCAGATCCTGAAAGTAGAGCCTGCCGATTTGAGAGGGAAGGTGCGTGAAAATCAAGGAGATACACAGCCCCGCCAGAAAAAACGGGATGGCCGTAACGATGTACAACAGCGTCAGCGTGGCCAGGGCTGACCACGAGAGGCTGGGATTGAATGAAATCTGGAGCTGTACGTAGCAGCAGGCGGCGATGGAAATGCCAAAGAGCGTGCAGATGATCGAGAGCTGGCGGCCCAAAGCGGCCGGTCGGAACAGGCCTGGCAGCACGTAGATGAACACGCCGCTGGCACCCAGGCCGAACATGGCCAGGGACACCGCCAGGGGGCCGAAGTGATACCACAGCGTGACTGAGAAAACCCGGGTCAGCGTTATTTCAAGCATCAGCGAGGATAAGGCCACAAAGAAAACACCCAAAGCGTTGCCGATGCGGACCCTTGAGGGTGCCTCCAATGCTTGTCTTGTTGTGCTCATTCAGTTCTCACCAACCTACCAAGAAGTCGGACGGCCTCACGTCTTTCTTATGTTCCGGCACATAGTCTTTGCAGACGTTGGGCCACACGCACCCTGCGCCATTGGCCACGTAACTTCTCAATGCTGTTGAGTAGGATATGTGTAAAGCCCGGGCTGCGCTTAACCATGCCGGTCGCCGGCTTTGGGCTTGGTGACGATCAGGGTGTCGTTTTGCCCGCCGAAGCCGAAGCTATTGGACAAAGCTGTCCTGACCGGCAGCCGGCGCGGCTCGTTGGGCACGTAGTCCAGGTCGCAGTTGGGGTCGGGGTTCTGATAGTTAATGGTGGGCGGAACGACCCCGTCGCGCATGGCCAACACGCAAGTGATCAACTCGACGCCGCCCGCAGCCGCAATCAAATGGCCCATCATGCTCTTGATGCTGGAGATGGGCACGCTCTTGGCTTTCTCGCCAAAGAGCAGCCGAAGGGCCAGCGACTCGATCTTGTCGTTCTCTTCGGTGCCGGTTCCGTGGGCTGAGATATAGTCGATGTCCTCGATATCCACCCCGGCATCCTTGACGGCCAATCGCATGGCGGCAATCGCGCCGCGACCGTCCTCATGAATGTCGGTGATCCGAAAGGCATCCGCCGTCGAGCCATAGCCGGCCACTTCCGCCAGGATGTCGGCCCCACGGGCTCGGGCATGCTCCAGTTCTTCCAGGATCAGCGTGCAGGCCCCTTCGCCCAGCACGAACCCGTCGCGGGTCCGATCGAAAGGCCTCGACGCGGTCAGACAGGAATCGTTGCGCGTGCTCAAGGCGGTCAGGCGGTTGAAGCCGGTCACGCCCAGCGGATGAATCATGCTGTGGGTCCCGCCGGAGATCATCACGTCGGCGTCGCCGCGCCGAA
>JBHHVM010000228.1:0-5953 GCA_046754265.1 Phycisphaerae bacterium | reverse complement strand
TGAGCGCCACAACCCGTTGAAGCTTTGCTGGGTTTCCTCGAACTGACCCTGGGCCCGGATGCGCAGGTTGGCGTCTTGTCGTTCGAGCGGGGTGAACTCATCAAGGATGGCCTGGCCGACCGCCACGGCATCGGTACCGGTCGCGGGGTCCACGTCGGCGGTGATCTGAACCGCCCGGCGGTTGTTGAAGTGGTAGCGGGCGGCATAGCTGCGGTCATAGGTCAGGTCCGCCACGTCGCGAAGTTTGACGCGGCGCCGGTCGACCCGGCTAACCAGGATATCGTCCAGATCGTCGGGGCTGGTCAGGTCCCGCCGGTCCAGCCGCACTTTGATGTCCACGTCGTCGCCGCTTTCGATGTCTTTGAAAACGCCCACCTTCAGCCCGTCGTTGGCGGCCCGAACGGACGTGGCCAATTCCGTGTAGGTGACCCCCAAATCGGCCGCCCGGGCCTCGCGGAAGGCAAGCTGTAGCTCGCGGTGTCCGGACTGGAGGTTGTCAGCCACGTCGTGGACGCCGGGGAAGGTGCGCAGCTTGGCCTTGATCTGCTCGCTGATTTGGGCGGCGACGTCATAGTCGGGATGTTCGATGCGGATGGCGATGGGCTTGCCCACCGGAGGCCCGTCGCGGATGGGCCAGACGCGCAGGTTTTCGATGCCGCACTCGGGGTGGGCCTCGAGAAACTCGGTCAAGGCGTCGCGGACCTTGTTCATAGCCAGGGCTGGGTCGTGGCTGCGCCCGTGGTCTTGGGCGATGTCCACCCACATTTGGACCAGGTTGGTGCGAAGCACGCGCTGGTTGTCCTCGTTCCATTGGACGCCCAGGGCGGTGGCATAGCGGGCGATGGTCTCGGGCATCAGGGCGTCCATCACCGGGGAAATCTGCGAGGCTACGCGGTCGGTCTCGTCCAACCCCGCCCCGGGCCGGGCGTTGAAGTCGACGATGAAGGTGGGAAAGTCGGAGGGGAACAGATCGCGGACCAAGGTGCGTTGGGCCTGGTAGGCAAGCATCCCAGCGGCCCCGATCAAGAGGATGGCCAGGTAGCGATAGCGAAGCGTTTGCCCCAGGACCAGATCATAGGTGGTCAGCAACCACGCGCCGACGCGGGGAATGAGGGGCGATCGGGCTCCATCGACCCGTCGAGGCCCCCGGGCGCCGCCGGGCCGGAGCCGTCTTCCCCAGTCCAGGTAGTGGGCCGGCAAGATGAGCAGACACTCGAACAACGAAGCCAGCAGCGCGACGGTGACAGTTTTAGGCACGATGGAGAAAAACCGGCCGATGACTCCGGGCATGAGCAGCAGCGGCATGAAAGCGGCCACGGTAGTGGCCGTGGAGCTCACCACCGGCCAGGTGACCTCGGCCGTCCCGTCGATGACCGCCCGTTTCAGCGGCACGCCCTCTTGCACGTGGCGATAGATGTTCTCCAGCACCACGATCGCGTCATCCACGATGATGCCGCTGACCAGCACCAACGAAAAAACGCTGACGGCGTTGATGGAGACGCCGATGCCGTACATGAAGATGAAGGCGCAGAGGAACGAGAAGGGCACACCGACGATGGCCAGCATGCTGTTGCGCAGGCCGATGACCATCCAGAGCACGATGAAAACCAGGACGATGCCCACCAGCAGGTTACGCTTCAGCACGCTGAGGCGACTGGCAATCATGGTGGTCGAATCGCCGGTCAAATGGATTTCCACGCCCGGCGGGGTGAGCTGGCCCAGGTAGGTGTTTACCTGTTGGGCGACGGCGTCCCGAACGGTCAGGGCGTTGGCCAGTCGATCTTTGCTGATGTAGAGCAGGGCACAGGGTTTGCCGCCGTAACGGGCGGCCCAAATGGCCCGCTCGAAGCCCCCTTCGATAGTCGCGATGTCGTTGACCCGAAGGTGGCTGCCGTCGGGATTGCTCAGTACGACGATTTCGCCGAGTTGACGCGGGTCTTGAACTTCTCCGATGCTGCGCACCGCGATCTCCGCATCGGAGGTTTGCAGCACACCGGCCGGGACGTTCAGGTTGCGCGATTCTAGCGTGGCCGCCACGTCCAGGATGGACAGGTCGTGCTTTTCGAGCTGGGCTGAGTCCAGCAGTATGTGCACCTCTGGATCGCGCGTGGCGATCTCTCGGACACGGGAGACGCCCGGCAAAGATTTGAGTTCATCCTTGAGGTCGCGGGCCACGCGACGGACGGTGGCTTCGCCGGCGCCGCGATCGACGACAGCCACCTGAATCAACGGCCAAATCTCGTCGACGGTCAGACGGCGCAAGACCGGTTCGTCGGCATCGTCGGGCAAGTCGGTGACCCGGTCGACCGCCAGGCGCATTTCGTCGAAGGCCTTCTCGAACTCCGCCCGACTCAGGTCTTCACGAAACTTGATGCCCACGATGGAAAAGCCCGGCAGCGAGTAGCTGTACAGCCGTTGCTGACCGGCTACGTCCCGCACTTCGTCCTCGATGATGCGGGTGACCAGCCGTTCGACGTCCTCGGCCGACGCTCCGGCCCAGGTGGTTTCGACCAGGGCCAGGTCCAGGGACGTGTCGGGATAGACGTCCACCGGCAACAGCGAATAGACCACACCACCGGCCGCGATGAAGATCACGAACAGCAGATTGACCAGGACGATCTGGTTGACGGAAAAGCGGGCGATGGACATGCAAGCCGGCCTTTGATCCTAATATGACAGCGCCAGGTCCCTGCAAACCAAGTGAGCCGCGAACTTCAGTTCGCGCGGATTCCCGTACTGGCTCAACTCTCCGGCTCCAAGAATGACGTTGTACCGCGGCCAGACTGGTGCTGCGACATACCTGAACCGTTCGGCAGTCCGGCCCGCGCCGGTAGGGAAGCGGTGCGGTTGGCCACGATGGTCACGGCAGAGCCGTCATGCAGCTCGCCCTGAGCGTCAACGACAACCTGTTCTCCAACCGCCAAGCCGCCCACCACCTGGACCACATCGCGATGCCGCGGGACAGGCCTGATCTGAATCGCACGCAACCCCGCCCGGTGCCGTTCGCCGTCGAGGGCCGCCACGTGGCAGTAATCCTGACCGAAGCGACGGACCACAGCCTCCGAGGGCAAGACCAGAATCTGATCGTTCGATGCGGTGCTAAAGCGGGCCTGGGCTAACATGCCCGCCAGCAGGGTACCGTCGGGGTTGTCCAGGTGCAGTTCGACGCTGAATTTGCGCGAAACGGGGTCGGCCCGGGGGGCTATGTGGTGGACCGTGGCTGGGTAATGACGATCCGGATCGCCGTCGGCGACCACCTGCACGAGCGGATCATCCCTGAGTAGCTTCAATTCTCCAGCGTCGAATTCGACGTCCAGCTTGAGGCGGTCGAGTTGCACCAGGTTGGCGATGGGCTGCCCCGCCGAAACGTATTCGCCCTCTTCGATGAGCATCCTATCGACGCGACCGGCGGTGGCTGACCGAATGGCGCAGCGCTCCAGGGTTTCGGTTGCTTCGTCCAGGGCCGCCCGGGCCTGGGTGACGGCCGAGCCGGTCGCCCGGAGCTGATGCGTGGCCCAGCGCAAGCCTGCTTCGGTCCGCACGGCTGCCGCCGAGGCCCGCTGCAACTCGGTCTCGGCCCGGTCGTACTCGATTTCTGGGGAGGTTTGCTCTTCGAAAAGTCGCTTGATGCGGTCAAACTCGATTTGGGCTTGCTTCCTTTCAGCTTGGGCCACCTCAACTTGGGCGGCAGCCATGGCGACGCCGGCCCGGTTCTTGTCGCTTTCGGCCTGCTTGGATTGCAGTGCGGCACGGGCCCGCTCGACGGACAGGCGATAGAAAGTGTCATCCACTCGGCACAACACCTGGCCCGCTTCAACCGCGTCCCCGTCAGCGACGAGCCGCTCGACGACCCGCCCAGCCACTTCCGCATACACGCCGCTTTCACGAAAACCGCGCAGAAAACCGCGCACGTGCAATTGAATGGGGACCTGCTGTCGGGTTACGTCGCAGACCTCTACCTTGATGGGAGCCGGCTCAGCCTCTTGTTGGGTCAGCAGGGCCCGCTCATCGGCCAGACGTTTGGCAAAGATGGCCGCGACGGTCGTGGCCACAATCAGGATCAGCCCCAGGATGAGGGTGATCCGGTTCCTACGGCCTTGCCGGGGGGTCGGGTCCGGGGTCATGGTTGGGCAGGCAGGGTCGGCACGTGTTCTTGGGGTGTCGATCGCATGGGCTGCGTCTGATTGGGTTGAGTCCATCGCCCCCATCCGGCCCGCTGACAGCCGAAGCGCCACTCGACCTCGGCGGCCGATCGCCGGTGCCGCTACCAGGCCGGCCCTTTGACGGACTCTACGCGGACTCCGGCCCGGTGGGTCGGGCTCAGGCTGAGCGCCCCGCGGGTATTCCGGCTAGTTATCCCCGTCGGCATCTGAAGCATCGTCGCCCTCGGCCGGCTTGTTCTCTTCGTCTTGATCTTCCGTCGAGTCGTCCGCGGGCTCGGCCTTTTTCTTGCCTGTCTTCTCGGCTTCTTTGGCCTCTCGTTCCCGGCGCTTTTTCTCCTCCAATCTGTCCAGCCTCTTATTGAGCTGCTCGCGGACGCCGATGGGGACTTCTTCGGCGGGGACCGGCCTCAACAAGGGAGGTTTACGCCCTCTGCGTTTGGGCTTTTTGGCTTTCTTGGCTGCCGGTTTAGGCGCGGCGGCTTGGGCATCGGCGGGCGAAGCCGGTTGACCCGGCGTGGCCGTGATTTGGGCCGGCGGCGGACTTGGGGGCACCACCGACGGCAAGGCCGTTGCGGACGGGACCGGCGGCGGTTCGAAAAGCGCCACCGCGACAAACGTGCGGTCCAATGCGTTAAGCCGATCCAGGGCCACCGACTGAAACGGCGTGCCGGTCAACTGCTCGCTGTCGCGGACGCGCTCCAGATAGCTCTTGGCCTTGGCCTGGTGCGACGGGTCGTTGTCGAGGACGAAACGGTCCTCTTCGATCGTCGCCAGACCGATCAGGGCCACGCCCAAATCGACCGGGTTGGAGCCGAATCGATCCAGCATTTCCTGATAGGCGGCCGCGGCCATATCCAGGAATTCGGCGCTGGGCGTGCCGTCTTCGGCTGCGTGTGCCCGCTGGATGCTCATCTGGGCCCGGCGGCGAAGCGCTTCGAGCACCACCGTTTCGTCCTTGGCATCGGCAGCCAGGCTGGTGAGTTTCTGGACCGAGTCGCGCACCTCTTCGTCTGTGGTGATGGGCAAGGTCCGCAACTGACGCGTGGCTTCGAGGCGGGCCTGTTGCGCCGAACGCGTGTTGTAGACATAGGCCACCACAACCAGGGCGATCACCACCAGACCGCCAAACACGTAGTTGCCGTAGGTCCGAAGAAACTCGCGCAACTCTTCCAGACTCTCGGCCAGATCGTTCGATTTTAGTTCCTGTCTTCGAGCAGCTTTCATGGGGCGTTCCGTAGTTGCTGGGCCTGCCCGTTTGCCGGGCTGCGCTGTTCCTGAGACACGAGCACTTGGATTTCCGTGCCACCACCCATGCCTTTGAGGCCATCGGTTATTTCAACGGTGCAGGATTCGGCACCTTTCTCGAACCGCATGGTGATCCTGCCGCGAATGTTTCCGTCACTGACTTTGCTCCACCGGACCCGGGGCATCTGCTCGCGATAGAAGGCCCGAACCGCATGTTTGTCGGCTTTGCCGCGGTACAGGTGCCGCAGATAAAGCCGGGCCATGCCGGTGGAACGATCCTCGGAGGCTTCATCGACCAGCGTAAAGCCGGCCGGGATGGGAATGTCCGCTTCATAGGTTCTGGATGCGGCGATCAAGCGGACTTCCTGTCCGTTCTTTTCGGCGCACCCAGCCAGGGGCATACCCGCCACCAAAATCATCAGACTTATGCGATCGATTCCGCTCACCTCATGAGGCATGGTCGCGCACTCCTTTGCGGACACCACGGCGGCAAGGACGGCCCAACAAACCGCCCAGCCGTCGAACCCAACCAGGATAGGACCGGG
>JBHHVM010000227.1:0-5966 GCA_046754265.1 Phycisphaerae bacterium | reverse complement strand
AGAGGAAATGCATTTGCCCGAGCCTATGGGTTTGATGGGCTGCCCGGCGGCGCGGGAAGTGTGGGTGCGATCGGCTGGGAGAAGGCGAGGTTCAGGGCCAGGCAGTTGCGCGCAAAACGGCTCTGCGGCACCGTGGCCGCTATGCCCCCAGTTGTTCGGAGGATTCGTTCGACCGTTCCCACCTTTGCCGGTCCTAGCGAAGCATCCTGCAACGGCCTGGCCGTCCAACCGATGGCCACTCCTGCGATTAAGACGGCTGCGTAGGCAAGGGAACGCCTCCAAACCCCTGGTCCTCCGGTTGGGTTCACGATCCTCTGTGCTTCGGCGACGTCGGCTGTGGGCGGCGGGGCCAATTGATCCAACCCGCGCAATACGGCCCGCAGAGCGTTGGCTTCGGTTTGTGCTTCGGGGTGCGCGTTTAGATAAGCTTCAAAAGCCTGCCGGGCGTCGGGGGCCATCTCCTGTCCCAGATAGTCGGCCAGCTTCTGCTCGAATTCGTGACGTTGCATGACAGTTTCCTCGACGATTAGTGATTGGACCCGGGCCCAAGCTGGGGCAGTTTGCTCTTTAGCTGGGTCAGCGCCCGAATGTAATGCGTCTTGACCGATGATGCCGACAGGTTCATTTGCTGGGCGATCCGCACAAACGTTTGCCCGTCAAACACTTTGGCCACCACGACGCTGCGCTGCCGATCCGTCAGGGCCGCCAGGGCTTCTGCCAACTGGTGACACGTCTCCAGCCGGACGGCCTGTTGGCCGGGCGATTCCGTCTGGGCTGATTGTCCTGCGGGTTGGCGCTGCCGGGCCGCCGACCGGGCCCAATCGATGGCCAAGTTGACCGTCACGCGGCGAAGCCAAGCGAGCGGGTGGGCTGGGTGCTTCTGCACGTCCCCCTGGGCCCGCCACCAGCGTAGAAACACTTCCTGGGTGACGTCGGACGCATCGTGATGGCACTGCAACACGCGGTAGGCCCAGCCATAGACACGGGCACGGTACTCGTGAAAACCAGCCAGTTGGTCGTCAAGCTTGGTCATACGGATATTCCGCAAGCCGCGGTGACCGGTCGGCCAATCATGGGCCGGTCACGATAGATGTGGCCATCAGGACCTGGTCCCGGTCACATAGGGCGCTGCCACCGAATTCCCATTTGACCGCTCCGTCTTTGACGCCATCGCCGTTGTGGCCCAGCAGTCGCCCCGGCAATTCAAGATACACTTCCCACGCATCGTCTTGAATGTCCTGGGTGATGGAGTAGCCCAGTCGTTGCTGGTCAAGCTCCGCCAGAAAGGCCTGGGCGGTCCGGCCGCTGGGGTCGGCCTGGTCCAGGACCGATTCGATCATCTCCTTGATCTTACCATGGACGCGTTGGACCTCGGCTGAAATAGCCTGGTCGGCCTGTTCATCGTCCATTTGCAGGGCGTCGATGATCCGCTCGGTGGGTATGGCCTCGAAGACCGTTGCGATGCCCTGATGAACGGCCAAGCGTTGGTCCTGGCGAAGTGACGGGCCTAGCTGGTCTGCGGTCGCGTCGGCCAACGCTTGGGTTTTGACCGCCTCGAAGCCGATCAACGCCCGAACGATGCTTCGTTGCTTGGTGGGCTCGAGGTCGGCAAACTCGGTGTTTTCCAGGGCTTTGACCTCCTCCTCCACGAACTCCCGCCCGTAATAGTCGATGAAGGCCCAGTTTCGCCGCCGGTAGATTCGCTTGAAATGGTAGTACACGCCGTCGGCGCGCGGCTCGACGCGCAGGGAGGTCGGCATCTCCAACGCCCAACGGGCGACACCATCGTCGTCTGCACAGTACCGGCTAGGCAATTCTCCGCCGGGTTCGACCGTCAACTGGGCTGTGCGAATCAGGGTCTCCTTGCCCTTGTCATCGACCTCCACCTTTTCAGATACGCTCCAGGGGCCTGGGTCGGCCAACAGGGGGTCCCCGTTGCGAACGTCATCCACGTCGCCCTCGAACACCGACTTGAAATGGACCGCCCCGGCAGGCTCGACTCGAATCGTCTCGGTGCGTTTGACGCAGCCGCCGATTACGCACGCCGACAGCCAACCGCTCAATGCCAGACCCGTCCGTATGCTGGTTGTGTTCATATTCGTTGTCTCCCCAGGGGCGGTGGACTCGCCCGTATGTCTGCAAGAAAGACGAACAATCTGGTCCCACGGGCGACATGAAAATCAGAATTCTTGACGGGCTGCCCCATGCATCGGCCGCTTCGCGGGCTGGTAGGAGCGCGAAAAAAACCGGCATCGACGGCCTGCCAGGGCTGCCGATAACCGGTCAATCGGGTCGATGAGTCGGAGTTTCAGTCGGTAATCAGGCCCGACTTGGCGGCATGGAGCTTAACCACCCGGCTACTGCGCCAATGGCTCAAAACGGCATATCCCCCGAACAGCACGGCTGCGAATGCCAGGTCGCCAAGCATCTTGTTCCTGAAAAAGGGCAGGGCGGACACGAAACAGGCGGCCAAGCCTGCGGCGGTCTTGGCATAAAGCGTCCCGAAAAACCACACGGCCAAGTTGGTGCTCAGGAAGAACACGACTGAACCGGAGGCGGCACATAGGCCCACTCGAATCGGGGTGATTTTGTGCCGCAGCACGGTCCGCCAAGCCAGCGGAAACATCATGGCTGCGTACACGACGGTCATG
This sequence comes from Phycisphaerae bacterium, assembly GCA_046754265.1. Lineage (GTDB taxonomy): Bacteria > Planctomycetota > Phycisphaerae > UBA1845 > UBA1845 > OFTM209. The sequence continues at coordinate 3,315 of JBHHVM010000227.1, read as the reverse complement.
GTGCCCCAGTTGTATCCGCCGATGATCGCATCACTGGCCACCATGGCAGCCAGTGGACAAAGCACGGCCAGGAGCCGCCGGCCAAACCAGAACCCGGCGAAAAGGGCCACGGCTGCAACCGGGGCGACATTGGCTGCGTGATCCGCCAGCCGGGCCAGAACGCATCCAACCACCAGCACCGACCAAACCGCCAGTTCCGTCCATACGTTTCGATTCATATCCTCAGACTCCTGGCCGTCGCCCGCCTTGGCTACGGCTTTTGAAGGTCAAACTTCCACACCACGGTGTCCCCGGCTTCGACGGTCTGCTTGTCGCAGGCCCGCTTGGCCCGAACCTCGTTGACCTGATATAACCAGTTTCGGGCGTCTTGGCCACCACCTTGATTGGCCAGACCGTCGATGCCGGTGACCAATCGGCCGGCTGAGCCCCCATAATCGCGATATTGGACCCGGATGCCCCGGGGATGTTTCCCGGCGGCCTCCATCACGTCGAACACGGTGGCCCCTTCCCGCCAGGCCAAGGTGGTAAAGTGCTTTTCCACACCGTCGGCGTAATCGATGACCATGCGGACCGTCTTGTGTGCCGGCGGCGGATCGGCCGAGCTTCCAGCCGTGAAGACCAGCCCGGCGGCTGCCAAGCCTGCGAATATCCAGGCTGTCCCGGATACGAACATCGGCCGTTTATCATTCATCGACCTGCCTCCCAGCGGTTCTGAATTGCCGGACCCGTCACTTGGGCGCTGCCACGATACCCAGAATCCAGATCATGATCCCGACCGACGGGCTGGCACACAGGGCCAGGCCGATGTATCCCAACACCGCCCGACGCCCCCGCAGGGCCAATTCTCGGGTGGCAAAGACCACGCCCACCAGTGACGCAATGTAGGCTGGCACCAGCGTGGCCAATCCCATCAAGGCGTTGCTCCAATCCACCGACCCACCGGACCGCGGCGGCATGTACACGCTGGGCAACATCAGGGCTGCCATCCAGAACACGACCCCCAGCAGCACCGACACCAGGCCCGCGGGCCCTACGCCCCGCTGATTCGCGGCTGGGTTGGCGGTCGTGTCGGTCATCTTAGTTCGTGGCTCCTGCCCGGGCCGGTACGCCGGTCCGCTTCTTGGCGACCCAAGCTCGCAGGTCGGCCAGGCTCAGGGTGTTTAGCACCTGCTCGGTCGGCGCCCCGCCTCGCCGGGCAGTGGTAACGCCGTTGGCCATCCCTTTCAACCCATCGGTGCTGTGGGCATCGGTGTTGATGCTCAGCCAAGCCCCCGCTTGCAGGGCCTGGTGGACGTGCAAGTCCTTCAAATCCAGCCGCTGCCAGGATGCATTGATCTCCAGGGCGGTTCCGGTCTCGGCGGCGGCCCGGACCACGGCGGCCATGTCCAGCTTCATCGGGGCCCGGCGATTGATCAGCCGTCCCGTGGGGTGGCCGATCACACAGACATACGGATTGTGCATGGCCCGCAGGGTCCGCTCCGTCGGCGGCACCTTGCCCCCCGACAGGGCAGAATGGATGCTGGCCACCACCCAATCGCACTGGGCTAGGATGTCGTCGGGGTAGTCCAGCGAGCCATCGGCCAGCACGTCGCATTCGCACCCGGCCAACACCGCGATGCCCCGGACTTTCTTGTCGGCAGTCCGAATGGCTTGGATGTGCCGGGTCATCCGTTCGATGGACAGGCCGTTGGCGATGGTGCTGCTCTTGGAGTGGTCGCATATGGCGATGTACTCATAACCCAAGGCTTTGGCCGCCTTGGTCATCTCCTCGATGGTGCTACGCCCGTCACTGGCGGTGGTGTGCATGTGCAGGTCGCCGCGGATTTGCTCCTGCTGGATCAATGTGCTTGGGTCAAAACCTTTCTCAAACTCCCAGCGGTCTTCGCGCAGCTCCGGCGGGATCAGCGCCAGGCCCAGCTTCTCATAGATTTCGGCTTCATCCGCGCCGGCGATCTGACTCTCGCCGTCGAACAGGCCCCATTCGTTGAGCTTCCAGCCTTTTTTGACGGCCATCTCCCGTAGCCGCACGTTGTGTTCCTTGGAACCGGTGAAATACTGAAGGGCAGCCCCGAACGACTCGGCGGGCACCACCCTTAATTGGGCGCAAACCTCCTTTTTGCTGGGCAGTTCCAGACTGATCGAACCCTTGGTGGCCCCCGAACCCAACACGCGCTTGACGCCCGGTTGCTGGACGAAGGCTTGGATCACGTCTTCGCCGCGGTCGCTGTCGCACAGCAGGTCGATGTCACCGACGGTCTCAGCCCCCCGGCGAAGGGACCCGGCCACGGCCACGCGCCGAACCGGCTCGAGCTTCAAGAGTGCCGCGGCCAGCGATTCGGCAATCGGCATGGCTAGGCCCAAGGGCGTGCGACCGGCCGATGCCTCCAACAGGGCGATTCCGTCGGCCACGCGCTTGACGCTGGTGGCCCCGAAACCGGCGAGTTTTTCGATGCTGCCGTCCTTGATGGCTCGCTTGAGGTCTTTGAGCGATCCGACCTGTAGCTCATGGTGCAGGGCTGCAACCTTCTTGGGCCCCAAACCCGGCACCTCGAGCAGGGCTGGTAGCCCCTCGGGTAACTCGGCCGATAGCTCGTCCAGCAGGTCGATCGTTCCGGTCTCTATGAATTGTTCGATTTTGGCGGCCGTGCTTTTGCCTACGCCTGCCAATGTTCCCAACCGACCCTCCGCCGCCACCAGGCTCAAATCCTCGGGGCACTCTTTGACCACCCTGGCTGCCCGCCGGTAGGAGTTGATCCGAAACCGATCGGCCCCGGTGATCTCCAGGAGATCACCAATCAGCTCGAAAGCCCGAGATAGTTCGCCGTTGATCATCGATTGCGCCCATGCTTGCCGGTCCCCGGGGTGGGGTCGCGGCAAGTCGGGGGGCAATCCTACGCGCAGATGCGAAACCTCGCCACCCAACCTTCATGGGTTTGCGGGCAAGCGATAGGATGGTCGGGCCAAGGCGGTCTATTGCGAACCGGCCTCCCAGTCTTGATGCTGGAGTTGGAACGCCGACTCCAACGATCAAAGCTGAGAGGCCGGTTCTGTGTTCGGGGCTCGATGGCCCGATGCTGACTCGATCCCGCTCCCCGCCACCATGTGGGCTACTCGTCGTTCGAGTAAAGATAGTCGTCGCCGCCGGCTTGGCTGTGGCAGCTAATGCACCCGGCTGACATGCCCTTGGCCACGCGCCCGGCCAGTAGCATGTCCTTGGGGTTTTTCATGACCTCGCCTTTTGGAGAATACTTGACCCAAAACCAGTTGTCGTTGTCGGAGTCGTAGCCGGTTTCGCGCTGCAGCATGATGGTGACC
>JBHHVM010000226.1:0-5985 GCA_046754265.1 Phycisphaerae bacterium | reverse complement strand
TGGTTCCCCCCTCAAAGGCCTCCGGTAACCGTCACTATACCAGAAAGCCCAACCGTCTCACTTGCTGTGAAACACTACAATGTAGCGTCCATTAGAGCTTCCTCGCCTAGCTTAGCAGTTTCCCACCGCACCGTTCCCCGCCTAGCCAAGCAGTTTTCGCCGTACCGCTCATCACCTCTTGTCTTCTTGGTGTCTTGGTGCCTTTGTGGTGAAACTCTTTTCTTGCCGTTTTTTTTCTCCCACAAACCCAGGCCCAGCCAACACTTGCAACCCTCTCCGCCGGGAAATCCGCGGGCACCGGGAAGAAACAACTTGACAACCAAACAAACACCGAACATAATGAGAGTAGCAGGCTGGACCCCAGGCCGCAAACCACCGCCAGGTCCGCCCGCCAAGCGGAGAGCTGGAAGCCGCATCATGCGTCCCGTCCCCAGCCTCCAGAAAGGAGCAACACCGCATCAGGCCGCAACAAAGTGCGTGAACAGGACACCCCGCTGCGCTGAAGGCGACTGATAAAGGAGCCTGAAGCCATCTGACGGAACAGATCGGCCCGTCGCAGCCCCGCAGAGCGCTCTCGTCCAGCGGAGGACGATGCCCGTGTCCAAACGAGCGCCGGAGCTGACACCCCCATCCTGGGGCACTGGTCCAATCATGTGGGCACCGGTTCCATTATTGGGCACCAAAGCCTTCATGTGGCACCGAAGCCTTCATGTGGCACCGAAGCCTTCATGTGGCACCGGTTTTTAACCGGTGAATTCGCAACCAGTGAACGTGCCCAGCCAGGCCCCGCCACCAAGGTCGCCGGGCCAACACGCACCCAGTCGCCGCCACCCTCACCCACCGACCCGTGGCCCAAAGCGGCCCCAAAGCGTCCGCCCCACACCGACAACCGAATACCCCCCTCACCGGGGCCGTTTTTTTGCCTTGTTGCCTTCGTGCCTCGTTGCCTTGTTGCCTAGTTGCTTCCTCGCCTCATGGCCTGGCCTTCAAACGGGCCTCGCGAAATGAATCGATGCCCGCATCGCGCCAGGCCGCCTCCCACAGCACTGCCAACTCGGCGCCGCCCCAGCCCAGGCACTGTTTGATGAAATCGGTCCCTTCACCGAAGTGCGGGCTCTGAGGATCGAAGGCCCCTTTCTTTTCCAGCGCGTAGGTCGGTTCCATCCGGGCGTGGGTTTGCATCATGCAGGCCATCACCCATGCAAACAGGCGCTTCTCATCCAGCTTCGGAAGCATCGGCCCAGCCGGCAAGTCGCCGCTGGTGATGTCAGCCGCTCGAATAACGCCCCCATCGATCAGCTTGTGGAGGGTGCCGCGGCGAGCCATATAACCGTGCGGATTCGGGCCGACCCACCCGTCGTAGTGCTTAGTGGTGTGCAACGGCTGGGCCAGGTCCGCCACGTAGTGACTCATGATGCCCATGAGATAGACGATGTTGTCGCGGCAGGCTTCCAACTCGCCCGGAGCGCACTTGTCGCGATACTTGCGATAGGTGTTGTACGTCCGCCAACTGCTCTTGAGCTGGACGAACATTTCGCAGATGCGATAGGGCGCAAAGCCGGGCCACTCCTTGGAATGGTCCCGGTCCTTCGAGGCATCATACTGGTAATCCTTGTCCGGGTGTTGGGCCTTGTAGACCGCCATCTGAGCGATGAATTCGTAGCGGTACGCCGGCAGGCTCTGGGGCGTCAGGTCGTACAGCTTCAGAAACTCGACATCGAAATAATGGTCCGGCTTGTTCAACGAACCCATCGGCGCCAGTTTGAGGTTTCGCCATCGATCCGGTTCCGACGACAGATAACGCAACCGATTCATGGCTTGGGAGTTGCGCACAAAATCGGGCATCTCCTTGGGCAACCGTCGCACAGCCGCCTCCACGACAATGGCGTGCCCCCGTTCATCCCAGGCGCCCACCCGCGGCCCGCCGACCAGCACGGCCGCAAGAAGCCCAAACCCAAACCTGCGCCGGAAAGACTCAGAAAGGTTCATTCGTTTCTCCAAAGCCAAGCGTCTTCACCCGCGCTTGGAGCCGAGCTTGGTCAGGGCATCGGACAACACACCGGCCCATTGCTGCACGGTGTCGCGATCCGGCACTGCAATGCGCAATTCACGTTGTCCGGTATCGGCGTCGGCGTCCAGGCGCAAACTCGGCGCTGGGGCTGCACTGCCCGAGGGCGTCGAGCCATCCTCCGTCAACGAACGTCCCAGGGATTGCAGCCATTGGGCCCCTTGGACCAGCAGTTGCCCAAGAGCCTGGCCATCCAGGCCAGCCACGGCGGCGACTTGGGACCCGGCCGGTTCGCCGCCGGCGGACTCCTCCTCAGGAGTCGGGGCAACGTCAGGCACCGAGGAGCTGGCTGACTCCACCGTCTTCATAAACCGGTTCAAGGCGCTATCGCCCATCAGCACTTTGTCGGCCGTACCGTCCAGCACGCCACTAAACATGGATTTCTTGAATTTCAACAGCGAGAGCATCCCGTGCTCGATGGTCCCTTCGGACACGAAGTTCACCACCCGCACGTTCCGCTTCTGCCCCAGACGATGCACCCGCCCGATGCGCTGCTCCAACACGGCCGGGTTCCAGGGCAGGTCCATGTTCACCACCGTCGAGGCACTCTGCAAGTTCAGCCCCACGCCGCCGGCGTCGGTGGAAAGAAACACCCTGCAACTCTCATCTTCGCGCAGGGCCCGGGTCAAGCCCTTGCGCTGGCGGGCCGGGACGCCCCCGTGCAGGTGGACGTAGCCCCAGCTTCGCGCTTCGAGCATCCGGCCCACCAACTCGTTCATCCGCAGCCACTGGCTGAAGATGACCACTTTGGCGCCGGGCTCCTCGAACACTTCTTCCAGCAGAGTGGCCAGCTCCGGGACTTTGCTGCCGTGGTCGGTCTGGTGATCGACCAGGTAGGTATTGTCGCAGGACATGCGCATGTATTGCAGGGCGATGCGCAAGCGGAGTTGGTCAGCTTCGGTCAGGAATCCGTATCGTCGCCATTTCTGGACCACTCGGGCGACGGTTTCCTTGTTTTCGTCGTGCGGGATCCACTGTGGTTCGGTCATGGGGACGAAAAAGTTCTTATCCGATCGCCCGGGAAGTTGGTCCAGGACCTGCTTTTTCGTTCGCCGGATCAGGATCGGAGCCAACGTCTTCTTGACTTTCTTCAACTCGCGGTAGCCGACGACCTTGCCGGTGTCTTCTTCGCGGATTTCGTGGGCTGCCCTGAACGCAAATAGAGGGCCCAGGCGGTGACGATCGACGAACTCGACGATGGAATGCAGCTCCTCCAGCCGGTTCTCCAACGGCGTGCCGGTCAGCACCATGGCCAGGGGGGCGGTGATGCGCTTGACCGATTTGGCCGTCCGGGTCTGCCAGTTTTTTATCCGCTGGGCTTCGTCCAGGATGACCAGGTCCGGGGCCCACTCCTGAATCGCCTCCAGGTCACGATGCACCACGTCGTAGTTGACGATCTTGAAGAAACCCTCCGGATGTCGATACAGATCCCGGCGCCGATGGGCCAGGCCTTCGATGATCGAAGCGGACCTGGACGAGAACCGGGAAATTTCATGGTTCCACTGGCTCTTCAGCGAGGAGGGGCAGACGATGAGCACCCGCTCGATGCCGCCGTTTTGGGCCAGCATTTCCGCTGCGGCGATGGCCTGAATGGTCTTGCCCAGGCCCATCTCGTCGGCGATGACCGCCCGACCGGCCTGAGCGGCAAACAGAGCCCCGTCGCGCTGGTAGGGGAACAGGCGGGTTTTTAGGAGCCGATTCCACCGGGCGGCGCTACCGGGACCGGTGTAACGCTTTTGCAGTCGGACACGGCGAGCCCCGTCGTCGCGAATCTGGGTGACCACACTCATCGCGTCGTCGTAGACCCGCAGGTCGTGATGCAGCTTGCCCGCCTGGCGCAAGAACGTGTTGAATCCGGCATAGCCGGTGGATTTGATCGAGCCGTCAGCTTTGAAGTACCTGGCAGCCAGCTTGACGAGTTTCGGCGGACAGTCCCGCCCGGAAGCGAACGTCACCGTCCGTTGGGCCCCGTACCGCACGTACACTTCGGCGAACTCGGGCACCTGGCCCGTCTGCAGCTCCTTGCGGTGGCCCCGGGCCAGGCGGTGCAGGGCGGCCTCGATGTGCTTGCAGGTTCCCAAGGTGTTGACCGCATAGTCGGGGCAGGAACAGTAGTTCACACCCGGCTTCTGCCCACGGATGACCACCCGATAGGTGCGCTGCGTTTCGGGATTGGTCACGGCGAATTCAGAGAAGACCGGGTCGGCCCCCAGGTTGCGAATCCGCAGCGGCTGCTCGCGGCCGAACTGCCGGCGAAGCTCGGTCTGCCATTCGAGCAGGCCCATCTCAGCCGGTTGGCGCGTGCGAGAGAGCTTCTTGGGTCTTTTCCGGCCCGCTCCGTTCGACCGGCTGGGCTTGGCTGATTTGATTCTTGCTTTGGGGCGACGCTGGGCAAGGCGTGTTGGCATCGAACCATCCTCCTGACATGTTCGTGCAACAAAAGCCTGCACGATGGACCAATGGGGTAACCTAAAGGCAAACCGGGCCAGCCGGCAAATGCTCGGCCGGCCCGCACCCAAGCGCGCTGTAGCTCAAAACGCCAGGGCTTGCTCCAGGTCTTCGATCAGATCTTCGATGGCTTCGATGCCCACCGATAGCCGCACCAGCCCGTCGGTGACGCCCCGGGCTTCGCGTATCTCCTTGGGAATCGACCCGTGGGTCATGATGGCTGGGTGGTTGACCAGCGATTCCACGCCGCCCAGCGACTCGGCCAGGGCGAACACCTGGGTCCGTTCGCAGAAGCGAAAGGCCCCCTCTTGGCCGCCCTTGACCACAAGCGAGACGATGCCGCCCCCGCTGGACATCTGCCGGCCGGCCAGCTCGCGGTCGGGATGGTCCGGCAGCAGTGGATAGATGACCTTTTCCAGGTTCTTGTGCCCGGTCAGATGTTCGGCGATCTGGAAGGCATTAAGGCTGTGTCGCTCCATGCGCAACGGCAGGGTCTTGATGCCCCGGTGGGTCAGATAGCAGTCAAACGGTCCGGGAACGGCACCGGTCGAGTTGCGATAAAAGTTGATGGGCTCGATCAATTCCGCCCGGGCAGCCACCACCGCCCCTCCGATGATGTCGGAATGCCCCCCGACGTATTTGGTCGTCGAATGCACCACAAAATCCGCCCCCAACTCAATTGGCTTTTGCAGCGCAGGCGTGGCGAAGGTGTTGTCCACTGCCAGCGTGGCACCGACTTGGTGGGCGATCTCGGCGATGGCCCGGATATCCAGGACCCGCAGCAGCGGGTTGGTCGGCGTCTCCAGCCACACCAGCTTGGTCCGGTCATCGACCAGCCGGGCAAACGCCTGGGGATCGGTGTCATCGGTGTAGACGCTCTCCAAGCCCCAGGGTCTAAAGACCTCCTCCAGCACCCGATACGTCCCTCCATACAGGTCGCTGTAGGCCACTACTTTTTGGCCGGGCCGAAGGGTGTGCAGCAAAGCCGTCGTGGCGGCCATGCCCGAGGCGAAAGTGGCACAGCCCCGGCCCCCCTCCAGGCTGGAAAGGACCTCCTCCAGGTTGACCCGGGTGGGGTTGATCGATCTCGAATAATCAAAGCCCTTGTCCGACCCCGGCGACGCCTGGGTGTAGGTGCTGGTGGTATAGATGGGGGGGACGGTGGCCCCGGTGGTGGGGTCGGGTTTTTGGCCCACGTGGACGGCTTGGGTGGCTGGTCTCATAAGCGTGCGCCTTTCTGCCTCCAGGCCTCTGGCGATCCAGGGATCCGACCGGCCCCGCATGGCCTAGCCGGTCGGTCACGATCCGCCATTCTAACTGCGCCCGCCCGTGATGGCACGGCCAACGACCCGCCCGGCCCCGGACTGGCCCGGTCGCCGACTCGCCGGAACAGTTTTCAAGGAAAAACTAGACACCAACCCCACAGAATGCATTGTTTTTTCCGATCAATAAGCCTATCCTTAACCGCT
>JBHHVM010000225.1:0-6005 GCA_046754265.1 Phycisphaerae bacterium | reverse complement strand
GCGTTCCGGTCACCTGCGGGGGCGAGATTCTCATGACGCCCCAGCGATTCAATGAATCATTCTGCGTTTCTACTTGGAACGCTACCGCAAAGGGCGCGTTGAATCATCACCGCCTCACGTTATGGGCCCTTACGCTTTCAATCGCCCATAACGGCCGCGGCACTGCTTGATTTGACTTGCACCCACGCAATCCAATACATTGAATGCGCCCAATGAGGAAGCATGAAGAGACCGGCAGGAGGGGGCATACTAGCCATTCCACGCCTTTGGGATCACCGAGCGGGATCGCCGTTCCAAGCTGGAGATGCCCATAACGAGCATGCCATGGGTCCGCTTGCACGCGCTCGCGGCTCTTGTTTGGGCGTGCTCACCAGGCCGAAAGTGTCACCGACTAAAGGGGGTTTATGCAGATGCGCCCGACTTGTTCATCGTGGATCGTATCGATAGCGACCCTGCTCGTCCTGGGCCCGCTGTCGCCCCCGGCCAACGCCCAAACCCAATGCAGACGCCCGGTCGGGCCCGACGTCATTGTCGGAGACCTGCCCGAAGTCAGCAATTACGGCAGCATCGGCGGCATCTCCGCCTTTTCCATCGGCACCACCTCCTGCAACGTCGGAGACCAAAACCTGCTTTGGATAGCCACCACCAATCAGCACCCGGTCATCGCCCAGAATATGTACCGCTTGAAGAATGATCGCTTCGAGCACATCGGCATGAGCTGGGTCAAGCACGGGTTCTTCGCCCTGACCCAGGACGAGTGCGGGTGCGGGTGCAACGGCATCGGCGCCGACCGGCTGGGCGTGGGCTGTTCCGACCCCTACGGCTCCGGGTTGAACGGTCAACAAGGCAGTGCCGGGACCGGCGGTCTGGGCCCCAGGTTTCAAATCAACGCCTTTACCGGCAACTTCGCTTTTCCCTATTCGAGCCAGGGCCTAACCGGCAACGCCATATTCAAGCGGGTCCAGGTCAAGGATTCTGACTTGGACCCAGCCGTCAATGGCGGAGGCGTCTATTTCATCGAAGGCCATTACGTCACGCCGGACGACGCAGCCGCCGGCAACCAGAACAACAACGCCTCTTATCGAGAAGTGCTCATGACCCTGGTCTCCAACGTCTGGAGGGCCGACGTGACCGACGCCACCCAGCGCGAAAGGCCCGCCATCCGGGCCTGGAAAGATCGAGACCCGACCGTCACCGAAACAGACGTGCAAGTGCCCGGCGACGGCTTGTTCATTCTCGCTGCCAAGGCCTGGCCCTTGGTCACGGGGCAATTCCACTACGAATATGCACTGGCCAACCTCAACTCGGACCGCTCGGGCGGTTCCTTCAGCGTTCCGGTCAATCTATCCGCCACCGTCACCAACATCGGCTTCCACGACGTGGACTATCACAGCGGCGACGGCATCGGCGCGGTGACCACCGACGCCACCGACTGGACCGCCACCCTGGCCTCGGGGGCGTTGACCTGGTCGACGCAGACCTTTGCGGCCAACCCCAACGCCAACGCCCTGCGCTGGTCAACGACCTACAACTTCTGGTTCGAGGCCGACTTGTTGCCGGAGACCACGTTAAGCCCAGCCACCATCGGCCTGTTCAAGCCCGGAACGCCCGCTCAGGTGGCTGCTTCGACCGTGGTGCCTGGCCGGTTGGTGCCCTTGACCGTCTGGCTGCCCAACGGCCCGCCCGCTAGCCTGCCCCCGGGGGTGCCGACGGATTTTGACGTGCGTCTCATCAACGGCGTGGAAAACGTGGTCCCAGCCACAGCCACGTTGCACTATCGCTTCGATGCCGGGGCCTTTCAGACGGCCCCCTTGACCCCTGTGGCGGGCGATATCTACCGGGCGACGATTCCACCGACTTCCTGCCAGACCCCGCCCGAGTTCTACGTCAGCGCCACCGGCGACGGCGGGACGGCTGCCGCCAACCCATTCGATGCCCCGACCCGCGTCCACACCGCCCAAGTCGGCATCAACGTCATTGCCCTGGCCGACGATTTTGAAGCCAACCAGGGCTGGACCGTCGTCAACGAGAACCTGTTGGACGGCCCCTGGGAGCAGGGCATCCCCGTGGGGGACGGGTCATTCGCCCCCTCGGCCGATTTCGATGGATCGGGCCAGTGCTTCCAGACCGGCAACGCCAGTCCCTCCACCGACGTCGATGGCGGTCCCACCCGGCTCGTTTCGCCCGTCATCAACTTGTGCGGGGCGATCGATCCGCAGCTTAGCTATGCCCGCTGGTACAAAGGTACCAGTTTCGGATCGGACCGCATGGTCGTGGAGATATCCAACGATGACGGGAACACTTGGGTGACCGTCGAGACCGTCCTGGCCACCAACAACTGGGAGCCGGTGACCTTCCCCGTCAAGAACTTTGTCGTGCCGACCGGCAAGATCCGTGTCCGATTCAGCGTCACCGACTTTTTGACCGATTCGGTCACCGAGGGGGCCGTCGATGCCTTTTCCATTACCGACTTCCGCTGCAACCCGGCGTTGAACCTGCTCGATTACCAGGGCTTGGCCAATTGCCTGCAAGGCCCCACCGGCGGATCGGGCCTGGGCTGTGAATGTTTCGACAGTGACGCCGACACCCACATCGACCTGCGCGACTACGCCTCCTTCCAAGCCGGTTTCGGTCCGTAACGCCCAACCCGTGCGGGTCGATTGACGGATGCTCCCCGGACAACTACGATGCCTAGTCGTCGCTAGGTGTGCCCGCGCTTGCGGGCTGAGAGTAAAGCCTTGGAACCTGATCGGGATGGCGCCTGGGGCTGGGTTTGACCCGGCACCGGGGCGCAGACCTGCGTAGGGAAGCGGCGTTGCGGGCGGTGGTTTCAAGCCGGTCCAATTCCCTTGCGGTTTTGCTCGAGTGTTCAGATTTCGAGACGCCAACGTGGACGGCGAACGGATTCACGGATCTGCTGCGCGGATCCGCACTATCCGGTGGTCCAGGAGATTGACCCATGACGCAGCTTGAATCAGCCCGGGCAGGGCAGACCACACCCCAAATGCGGCGCGTGGCCCAGCGGGAGAATGTGACGGTCGAATTCATTCGGGCCAAGGTGGCGGCCGGCCATCTGGTGATCCCCGCCAACCAGCGTCACCTGGCCGGCTCGGGCGGGGTGGATCCCCAGCAGGTCGTCGGATCGGCACCGGCCAAGCTGGACCCCATGGGCATCGGACGTTCCATCACCACCAAGATCAACGCCAACATCGGGGCGTCACCCATCTCCAGCGGCACCGAGCAGGAAGTCGAAAAGCTGCGCTGGGCGGTGCGCTGGGGGGCTGACACCCTGATGGACCTGTCCACCGGCGGCAACCTCGACCAATGCCGGCAGGCCATCATCGACAACGCCGCCATTCCCATCGGCACCGTGCCCATCTATTCGATGATCATAGGCCGGCGCGTCGAAGAGCTGACCTACGACGACATTCTCAAAGAGGTGGAGAACCAGGCCAAGCAGGGCGTGGACTATTTCACCATTCACGCCGGGGTCCTCCAAGAACATCTGCCCCTGGTCAATGGCCGGGTGACCGGCATCGTCTCGCGCGGGGGATCGCTGCTGGCCAAATGGATGATCGAGCACAATAAGCAGAACCCCATGTACGAGGTGTTCGACGACATTACCGCCATCATGCGCGAATACGACGTGACCTATTCTCTGGGCGACGGCCTGCGCCCCGGCTGCCTGGCCGATGCGTCCGACGCCGCCCAGTTCGCCGAGCTGGACACCATCGGCGAGCTGACCCACCGGGCCCGGGAGATGGGCGTGCAGGTCATGGTGGAAGGGCCCGGGCACGTGCCCATGGATCAGATTCGAATGAACATGGAGCGCGAGCAGGAGGTCTGCGACGATGCCCCGTTCTACGTGCTGGGGCCCTTGGTCACCGACGTCTTTCCCGGCTACGACCACATCACCTCCTGCATCGGGGCGACCGAAGCCGCCCGCTGGGGGGCAGCCATGCTGTGCTATGTGACCCCCAAGGAACACGTGGGCCTGCCCAAGGCCCAGGACGTCAAGGACGGTTGCATCGCCTACAAGATTGCCGCCCACGCGGCCGACGTGGCCAATCAAATCCCCGGGGCCCGAGATTGGGACGACGACATGTCCCGGGCCAGGGCGGCGCTCAACTGGCCCAGGCAGTTCGAGCTGGCTTTCGACGGCCAGACCGCCCGGGCGCTGCACGACGAAGATCTGGACGTGGACACCGATTTTTGTGCCATGTGCGGTCACGACTGGTGCAGCATGAGGATCAGCAAAGAGATCGAGCAGTTCACCAGCGGCAAGGACCCCGACTTCCAGCCGACCCAGCCAGCCGCTCCGTCACCGGGCCTGAACCAGACCCAGCAAGCCTTGCTCGCCCAACGCGGCGCCAAATACGCCTGCCATTCAGACAACGTGCCGGACGCAGACCATGCCCGGCAAGTGCAGCACGAACTCGTTCAGGTCAACGATCGGGTTTAGCCCGCCACAGCCAAGTCATCGATACCAGGGCAGTCGATTGCCGCGTCAATCCCCCGGATCCAGCACCGACATGAACGCCTCCTGCGGAATGGCCACGTTGCCCACTTGTTTCATGCGCTTCTTGCCCTCTTTTTGCTTCTCCAGCAGTTTGCGTTTTCGGGAGATGTCCCCGCCGTAGCATTTTGCGGTGACGTTCTTCCGGAAGCCTTTGATGGTCTCGCGGGCGATGACCCGGGCGCCGATGGCCGCCTGCAGGGGGATCTCGAACTGGTGGCGATCGATTTCCTTTTTGAGGCGCGTGATCAGCCGGCGCCCTCGCCAGGTGGACTTATCGCGGTGAACGATGACGCTGAGGGCGTCGACCAGGACGGCATTGACCAGGATGTCCAGCTTGACCAGATCGCCGGCCACGAACCCGACGAGCTCGTAGTCCATGGTGCCATAGCCCCGGGTGGCGCTTTTTAGCTTGTCGTAGAAGTCGTACAGGATTTCGCCCAGGGGGAATTCGTAGGTCATCAGCACGCGGGTGGGCGAGAGGTATTCGCTCTTTTTCTGCACGCCGCGACGATCCAATGCCAATTGCATGACAGCCCCGACGCTCTCGGAGGGGATGATGAGCTGGGTGCGGACCACCGGCTCACGGATTTCGACCACGTTGGAGAAGTCGGGCAGTTCGGACGGAGAAGAGATGGTCTTGACCGTGCCGTCGTTGAGGACCACTTCGTAAGAGACGGTGGGGGCGGTCTGCACGACGTTGATCTGGCCCTCGCGCTCCAGGCGTTCCTGGATGATCTTCATGTGCAGTAGGCCCAAAAACCCGCAGCGAAAGCCGATGCCCAGAGCGTCGGAGGTGACCGGTTCGTGGGTAAAGGAGCAGTCGTTGAGCCACAACTCCTCCAAGGCCTCCCGAAGTTCGGGTGTGCCGGTGCCCGAGCCGGGGTAGAAGTCGCAAAACACCATTTGCCGCGGCGGCTCGTAGCCGGCCAAGGCGGTGCCGGCCGGGTGGACCGCGTCGGTGATGGTGTCGCCCACCCGAAGGTCGGCCAGAGTCTTGATGCCGGCCAATAAATACCCCACCTGCCCGGCGACCAGCCTGGGCATGGCGTCGGGTTTTGGGCGGTATTGACCCACCTCGGTGACGATGTGCGTCGAGCCGCCGGCCATCAGTTCGATCTTGTCGCCTTTCTTGACCTGGCCATCGACCAGGCGAACGTGGCAGATCACGCCGCGGTGAACGTCCATCTTGGCGTCGTAGACCAGGGCCCGCAGCGGGGCGTCGCGTTGCCCTTCCGGGGGAGAGATACGTTCGACGACCGCCTGCAGCACGTCGTCCAGGCCTTGCCCGGTCTTGGCGGACGTGAAAATCGCCTCGTCGGCCGCCAGCCCCAGCACCTGTTCGACCTCCAAGGCGCAATCTTCGGGATGGGCCCCGGGCAGGTCGATCTTGTTGATGACCAAAATGATCTCGATGCCGGCTTCGACGGCCAGGTAGGCGTTGGCCACCGTCTGGGCCTGGACCCCCTGCGAGGCGTCCACCAAAAGC
>JBHHVM010000224.1:0-6010 GCA_046754265.1 Phycisphaerae bacterium | reverse complement strand
ACCCCTTCACCCGTTAGCCTTTGGGGTCGTCGATGATCGGCGATGAGGACGAGCGGACCTCGACCTCCAATTCCAGGAAGTTGGCTTGCAGGTTGTCCGGCGACCAGTCCGACAGTGCCGGCTCGGTGCCGTTGCGCACGGTCAGGCGGAGGTAATGAAAACCGGCGCCCAAACGCACCAGGGGATTCGGTTCGGTTGAAAACTCGGGTCCAGGGGCGAGCGAGGCGGGATCCCGGTCGGTGCCTCCGTGGGTCCAACTGTAGGTGATTTGCGTCGCCCCCAGCCCGGGAATGCTGTTGCCCCCGATGAGCTGGACCGTTTCGATTCCATCGAGGCTCACGCCGGCGATGATGGCTGTGCCGTCATTGAGGGTCACGAACTGCTCGTTGAAAGGCTGGATACTGATGATGGGAACGGGCTGGGAGCTTTCGCACTCCAGAATCACCTGCCCACAGGGGCTTTGAACTGCAACCCGTCGGGTCTCGGTAGGAATCAGGGGCGGGGCGTTCTGAACGGGGACCGGAACAGCCAAGTCCGGCGGGGCGGAGTCGCCGGGCGTCGCCCCCCCGCCCCCGCCCCCGCCACCACGGGGCGCCGAACCGGCTGTGCATCCCGCCAAGCATGTCGCCAGTAGGGCGAGCAGTGCTTTGGGCTTGGAGCCGTGCCGGAATGTGAAACGCACACAAATCACGAGACATCCCATTCGAGTCGGACCTAGCCTACAGTTGGTCTCATAGGCGAAAACGTCTCTGCCTCCGGGGAACGGCGTGCGAGGCGCGCGCCGCTACGGGCGCTCAGGCGAAGCTATAGTAGCGGACCGACAAGCCATGAGTCTACCCGATTTGAGGATTCATCCAGTTAGTCCGTGCTTGACGGACCCCCGGGGAGACGGTTTCCCGGGCTGAGGGCGGGTCTTCTCAAAGAGCATGACCAGTTGATCGCCGCTTGGAGATTCCACCCGGCTCAGGCGACGCTCTAACCATGGCAAAGGCGGGGGAAACGGTTTGAGGAGACTCAAGCAGCATACCCGCAAGGCCACCCGCAGCAGCATCATCAGGCGCATGGCTGGGAAGTAGACCGCGTGGCGCTTGAGCGTCAGCGTCGGCGGGCACATGGCTTGGATTTCGTGAGGTTTGTAGTGCCGATGCCAGGGTTTTCGTCCGGGGGCCACGGTGATGTCGCCGACCAGTTTTGTCTGTTGGCTCCTCTCAAAATGGGCCTGGTAATATTCCTGGCGACGGACGAGCCAACGGTGGATCCACCGATGAAGCCGAGGAAAAGCGAACTTGACGTTGCCGACATCCAAAAAGGTCAGCAGCCCTTTGTGCGGGGTGGTAAGCAAGAGTCTCCCGCCGGGGCGCAGGATTCGGGCCAGCTCTTTTAGGGTCTCGCGTTCGTCCCCCACATGCTCGATCACCTCGACGATGGCGATGGTATCGAATTGGTCGTCGGGGTAATCGGTCTTTCCGTCCAACCCGATCTGACCGAGCACCAGGTCGGGATGTTCAGCCTGGATTTGAGCGAACGCCTCGGCCTGGACGTCCAGGCCGTGGCATTGACTGCACTGGTCCTTGACCCAAAGCATTAGGCGGCACTGCCCGCACCCGTAATCCAGGAATTTGCCGAGTGGAAAATCGAGCCATTGCAGGGCCCGGGCGTGCCAGCGCCAGGGCAATGGCGTCCTGTGATCGGGGTCGGCCAACGGGCTCATTGTGTGGCGTCCGCGTTGCCAGCCAACACGCTACCCAAGGCGTCCAGGACCGGGGCGTGCAGTCGGCCATTGGTGGCTACCACGCCCTTGTTGTTGCTGAGGGTTCGACCCAGCGAGAAATCCAGGGGTTGGCCGGTGATGTCGGTCACCCGTCCGCCCGCTTCGGTGACCACCATTTGGCCGGCGGCGTGGTCCCAGATTTTCTCCTGGTAGTCGGCCCGAGTGGGTAGCCGTAGATAAATGGAACTATCCCCTCGGGCCACGGCTGCGTATTTGCACTGGCTGTCGATGCGAAACGGCGGTGCGGTGACGCCCAAGAGTTGGGCCACCTTCTGACTGTCGCTGTGCTTGGAGTGGGCCGATTCGACGGACTCACAAAACGAAGCCGCGGCTGAGTCGTCGATATGGGTGACTTGAATAGGTGATTCGGCGGGATCGTCCAAGGATCGCACCGTTGTCCCCTGATCTTTTACTGCCACAAACAGGCACCCGCGTAGGCCGTCGGCCCGGCCCGCGTCCAACGGCAGATTCGGACAGCCCAGGACGCCCAGCACGACCTGGCCTTGACGGATCAGGGCCAGGGCGATGGCGTATTGATCCCCACGCAGGAAGCCCTTGGTCCCGTCTATGGGGTCCAGCGTCCAGTGCCGCCCGGTCGGTCCTCCCGAATAGGTGCCATGGTCGATGGCTTCGAGGACCTGCTCGGACGACTGACCCGGCATCACGGCGTTGACGTGATGAACCACTTTTTCGCGCAGTTCGGCGTTGACGTCCCGGCGAAGCTCGGCGGCATCCTCCTCGCCCACGAGGGGGACGGTTGGGAAAGCAGCCCGAAGCTGGGCACTGATAACGGCTTGGCTACCGAAATCCGCCACGGTCACGGGGGATTTGTCTTTCTTGGACAGGGTTTGCGGCGAGACCAACGCGCCTTGCACGGATCGGCACAATCGGCAGGCTTTGAGCACAGCCGACACGGCGACGTTTCGTTCGATGGTGTATTCCACGGCTTGACTCCGACATCAGGGGAATAGGCCAGGCCGTCGGGTTCGACGAACGCGGCTTTGATAGTTGAGGAGAGGTTACGGGCCTGGGTCTTGCGCGGCAACTGCGAAAGACCAGTGGCGGCGTGTGCCCCTCCGCGAAACGGGTGTCCGAACTTATAATGACCGCCGGAGGATCAACCGGAATTGAATCCACCCTTGTGGGCCTGCCATGAACGGCCAGCCGCCCGTGGCAAAAGCTTATGCTCAAAAGTTACTTGGAATTTCCCCGGGCTGTTTACCTGCTGTGCCTGGGATCCTTCATCAACAGGGCGGGAACTTTCCTGCTGCCGTTTCTGACGTTTTACCTGGTGGATGAGCTGGGTCTGAGCGTCTCGTTTGCCACGATGGCCATGGGGGTCTACGGGGCGGGGTCCATCGCCGGTGCCCTGCTCGGCGGACACTTGGCTGACCGGATCGGCCGGCGTCCGGTGATGCTGATCAGCCTGCTGGGCGGGGCGGTCGTCTTGCGGTTTTTTGGCCTGCTTGGCAACCCGGCATCCATCCTCCCCGGCGTTTTTGTATTCACGGTCATGGCTGAGATGTATCGCCCGGCCGCCTCAGCCATGATCGCCGACCTGGTCGGGGCCCAGAGGCGAACGCACGCGTTTGGCTTGATGTACGTGGCCATTAACCTGGGATTTGCCGTCGGCGCCCTGGTCGGCGGGTGGCTGGCCACGGTCTGGTATACGTGGTTGTTTTGGGGCGACGCCCTCACCGCAGGCCTGTACGCCTTGATTCTGATCCTGTTCATCGGCGAGACGCGACCCACCCAGCCAAGCCCAGCCGATCCGTCAGTGCCGAATCCAGACACCCAACTCCCGCGCCCGCCGCCGGTCCGCGTCATTCGGCAGGTACTGGCCGACCGAACCTTCGTGGTGTTTTGCGTGGCTGCCTTGCTGTGCGGGCTGGTGTACTTGCAGGGCATGTCGACCTTTCCGCTCTACCTCAACAGCCTGGGTTTCGGGCCGGACACGTATGGCCGATTGATCTCGGTCAACGGATGGCTGATCGTCTTGTTTCAGTTGCCGATCACCTCGTTCATCACCCGATTCCACCGCGGCACGGTGGTCGCCTGTGCCGCCCTGATCCTGGCCTTTGGCTTCGGCGCCAAGGCGTTTTCCCAAACGGCCTGGCAGTTTCAAGCGGCTGTGGTCATCTGGACGGTCAGCGAGATGATGCAAGCGCCGCTAATGTCAGCCATCGTCACCGATCTGGCTCCCGCTCACCTGCGGGCGCGTTACCTGGGGGTGTTCAGCATGGTCTTTTCCAGCGCCAACATGCTGGGGGCCCCGCTGGGGGGGATGATGCTGCAGCGCTGGGGAGGGCGTCTTCTTTGGCTGGTCACCTGCTGCCTGGCCCTGGCTGCGGCAGGGCTGTTCGTCCTGCTTCGACCCCGACTGGGTAGCCGAGACGAGGGTCCCGGATCGGCCCATGCAGCGCGGGCGGCGCCGGAGGAGACGCCCGATCCGATATGACCCCCGCCTGGCCCGTCCAAGGAGGTTGGACACTCTCGACGGGGACCGCTACGGTCGTCGGTCCCCATGGACCCATTTGTTTATCAGTATGTCGTCGGCGGGCTGATCTTCGGCGTGGGGTTGGTCTATGCCTTCAGGCAGGGTTACGTCGGTTTCCGCGGCCGGAGGCTGGTCAACCTGGCGTTGATGTTGGGGGGGTTGGCGTTTTACGCGGTGCTTCAGGGTTTCCTGCAATATGCGCCCATGGCGGCTGCGGACGCGGTTGCCTATCGGGGTGACTTTGAGCGTCAGGATGTGCTGGGCACGGGGCTGGACTACGCGGTGATGGGGGTCTATTTCCTGGCCATCCTGGCGGTGGGCACGTATTTCGGCCGGCGGCAAAAAACGATTCGCGATTATTTCTTCGGGGGCCAGCGTTTCAGTTGGTGGGTGGTGGCCTTGAGTATGGTGGCCACGTTGATCGGCTCGTACAGTTTCGTCAAGTATAGCCGGGTCGCTTATGAATACGGCGTCTCCAGCAGCCAGGGGTATCTGAACGACTGGTTCTGGATGCCGTTGCTGGTGTTCGGCTGGCTGCCCATCTTTTATTTTTCGCGTCTGACATCGGTCCCCGAGTATTTCGAGCGCCGCTTTGGCCGGGGGGTTCGGCTGGCTTCGACGGTACTCATCCTGGTGTACCTGATCGGCTACGTGGGCGTGAACCTCTACACCATGGGGACGGCGTTGCACATTTTGCTGGACTGGAAAGTGTTCACTGCGGCGGCGCTGGTGGCCTGCGTTTCGGCGATCTACGTCACGCTGGGCGGTCAAACCAGCGTCATCATGACGGACCTGTTTCAAGGCATCATGCTGTTGGGCGTGGGACTGATGTTGCTCGTCGGGGGCATCGCTTATCTGGGTGGTTGGGAACCGTTCTGGAGCCATCTGCCGCAAAGTTTCCGTCGCCCCTTTCCGAACTTCAACGCCGACCCCGCCTTTAGCGCCGTGGGGATCTTCTGGCAGGACGCGGCCGCCAACACAGCCATGTTCTATTTTCTGAACCAGGGCATCTTGATGCGCTTTCTGGCGGCCAAGAGTGTGGCGGAGGGGCGCAAGGCAGCGGTGTTTGTGGTGTTGGTGATGATGCCGGTGGCGGCTTGCGTGGTGTCTTCGGGCGGTTGGGTGGCCCGGGCGCTGGTTCACGCGGGAGTGTTGCCGGAATTGGACCCCAAGGAAGCGTTCTTTGTGGCGGCCGAGTTCCTGAGCCGTCCGGGGATGTTCGGGCTGGTGGTGGCCGCCCTGACGGCGGCCCTGATGTCCACGGTGGACACGCTGATCACCGCGGTGGCTGCGGTGGTGGTCAACGATGTCTACAAGCCCTACGTCCGCCCCCGGGCCGACGACAAGGAACTGCTGACCGTCGCCCGGATCAGTGCGGTGTGCGTGACACTGCTGGGCATTGCGTTGGTGCCGGTGTTCGCCGGTTTCGAGTCGATCTACTCGGCCCACGGCGCGTTTACGGCGGCGATCACTCCGCCGCTGGTGGTGACCTTGCTGTTCAGCGTGTTCTGGCTGCGATACACGCGGGCGGCGGCCCTGTGGACCTTGCTGGGGGGCATGGGAGCCATGGTGGTGTCGTTCATGGTGCCGCAGATCATCACGCCGTTGGCCCACGGCGTGCCCATGGGCGAGGCTGGTCCGGGTTTTCTGGGCGGTATGAAGCAGTACAAGTTCATGCGGGCGTTGTTTGGATTGGTTGCCAGCGGGACGATTGGCCTGGTGGTCACCTGGTTGACGCGACC
>JBHHVM010000223.1:0-6030 GCA_046754265.1 Phycisphaerae bacterium | reverse complement strand
CGGCAAGCTGTGTGGCCCGCACGGGCCCGACACCGCGGACGAACTGCACCGAGGTGTCGAGATCAAGCCCGGGGGGCACCCAGCATCCTTCCAGATGGCCCGGACGTCCGCACGCTGGAGCGGCGAACACCGGTCAGGGAATGACCAGTTCCTGCCCCACGAACAGCACGTCGGGGCTCTTGAGCCGGTCGGCATTGGCGGCGTAGATATCCTTCCAGCGGCTTTGATCGTTGTAGTAGGTGCGGGCCAGCCCGAAAAGCGTGTCGCCCTTGACCACCACGTGCGTGCCGTAGGCGTTGACGTTGGAGTCCACGACGGGGGCTTGGGCCAGCATGACCGGGTCGGTCGAGGGGAAAGCCGTGTAGCTGTCCGGGTCGGTGACTTCCGCGGCGGGGTCAGCCGTGTAGAAGTCGGGCTGTAGCACCGCGGTGGCGGTGCCGGCGTCTTGCATGTCCTCTTCCGGCTTCGGTTTGTTGCACCCGCAGGCCACAAGGATCACCATCAGGGCTGGGACAATTGCGCTCCGTCGCATGGCTGGACCTCCTGTCCGTTTCATGGGGAAATGTTTCAACTCGCCAAGGGTTTCTATATGCCTGGCGGGCGAGCGTGTCAAGGCGTACGGCCAGACGCTGTCCGGGCGACCTGGGTTGAGGTATTGATCTGCTTGCGCAGCTTGAACAGCTCTTTGAACGCCCGCAGAATGACCCGAAGGTTGCCGCCGGTTTGCTCGCCGGCCGTGCGGGCATAGTGGTGGACCCCGACCTGCCCGATGGTGTAGCCCAGCTTTTTGATGCGGGCCAGAACCTCAGTGTCGATCAGGGCCCCCATCGATTTCATCTCGATTTCGTCGATGATGCGCTTGGGAAAGAGCTTGAAGGCGCAGTCGATGTCGCGTAGGCGCAGACCGAACAACACGTTGACCAGCGTGCACCAGCAAAAGGCGTTGAGCCTGCGAATGAGTGAATCTTGGCGGTCGATTCGGTAGCAACTGACGCAGTCGTACCGCTCGAGCAGCGGGATAAGTTTTTCAATTTCCCCAAAGTCGAACTGCCCGTCGCCGTCGGTGTAGAAGATCCATTCCTTGGAGGCCTCGCGATAGCCCCGTTGCAGGGCCCCGCCATAGCCCAGGTTGGGATTGTTGTGAACCGCCCTGACCTGGGGATATTTCTCGGCCAGGGCGTCGGCGAGGTTGCCAGTGGCGTCGCGGCTGCCGTCGTTGACGATGATGACCTCGAAATCATCGGTCAGACGGCCACACGCTTCCAGGGCAGCCTCGGTGGTTCGCTCGACGTTGGCTTCTTCGTTGTAGCAGGGGAAAAAGACGGTCAGGCTCGGTAGCTGGGACGTGGGCGTGGTCAAGGGGAATCACTCCGCCGGGCCCGGATGCTAGTTGGAGTCGGCCGGGGCACCCTCGGGCCCTATGCGGCAAAAACCCTCAATAACGGCACCGGCATGGACGACCAGCCGCGGGGCACTGATGTCGCCGTGGATGTTGCCCGTCTTGGATATCTCGACCTTGCTGCGGGCCCGGACTTCGCCGCTGACTTTGCCCTTGACGGTCAAGTTGGAGGCAAACACCCGGGCAGCCACGGCGCCTTTTTTTTCCACCACGATGTCACCGCAGGTGAAAAATTCACGCACGGCTTTGTAGGTCTTGACCTTGTAATTCTCCAGGATGAGCCGCTTTCGGCAGTGAGTGCAGAAGACGGACATGGCCTTCTCGCCCACCTCCATTTGGCCCGCGCAATAAGTGCAAAAGATCGTTTTCATGGTGCCTGACGGGCGGCGCGGCTCACAACCACCACCAGCCGCACCTCGAAAGGCGCGGCTGAGGCACGTTGGCAGGGGAGCGCGGCGCTGACGACGTTACTTCTTGGCGCCTACGGGTTGGGACGCCTGCATCGGCCTGGGCTTGGCAGCCTCGACCGGATTGGGCTTAGCTGCCGGTGTCGCGCCGGTTTTCCCATTGGTCCCCACGACGCATCGGCCAATGAAGACCGCACCATCGGACACCTCCAGCCGGTTGGTGGTCAGGTCACCCTCCAGCTTGGCCGAGGCGGTCAAATGTACCTTGCCACTGGCCCGCAGGTTGCCGTTGACCTCGCCGTCCAGGCGAATGTTCCCGGCGCTCACCTCCCCTTGAAGGTTGGCGCCCTCAGCCACCACCAGCTCACCCTTGGTGGTCACCTGTCCCTCGAACTTGCCCAGCAGGCGCACTCCCTTCTCGAATTGGAGTTCACCCTTGAAATGGGCGTCGGGCCCGATCACCGTCGAATAGTCGTTATTGGAGTCAGCCATGAGACCCTCCTTGCATGGGCTTATGGGATAGCCGAACGGACCTCCTGTCCTCTACAATGACCGGGAGGAGTGTAACTGTTTCGATTATACCAGCCGGCCTGACAATGACAATCGGGCGGGCGGGAAATCGGTCGCCGGGCGACCGGCAAGTGAAGCCCCTGCCCGACTTCCGCGACGGCATCAACCGTCCGGCTGTGATTTGTTGGACTCAAGCCGGCGTTAACCCTCCACCGGCGGGGTCTGGCCCGGCGGCCGTTTGGGGCGGTCCACCTTGACCAGGGTGAGCCTGGCGTCCCGCAGCGGGGCTTGGTTGCACAGAATCTGCACGCGGTATTCCCCGGGCTGGGGGAAGGTCAGCCCCTGGAATTGCAGGGCCAGGTTGGCAATGGCCCGGGGATTGTTGAATTCCACAACCCCGGTCCCCTCGACCACTGGCGGGCGGGCATCGTCCGCATCGATGATCCGGATGGTCAGCGGGGTCTTGCCGCGACCCTCGGTGAGGGCGACATAGACGCACAGGTTGGGATGCATGACCGGAAATCGCCAGCTATGGATGGTGCTGAACATGCCGATGAGCGACTGCTTGCCGGTCAACCGATCGGTGATGATCTGATCGCAGACGATCAAAGAGAGGATGTCCGGCACGGTGGTGTATTCAGCCATGTTGGCCTCTTGCTCCTGGGGTCTGGCCCCGCCCCGGCGACCGCCTAAGTCCGGATGCGATCAGTCAGGATGACCGCAACCGGCGCAAAAACTATGATGGGCAACCAAGTCGGCAGCGCGGAGAAGGAATCGCCACTCAAGGCGCTCTGACACAGAAACGTAAAGACAAAGCTAATGCCGCATAGTGCCAGGCATTTGCATGAATCAGACAAGATGCTGCCCCGTTCGCGATCCAGCAGGAACGGCAGCCCCAGCAACAGCAAT
Organism: Phycisphaerae bacterium; assembly: GCA_046754265.1. Taxonomy (GTDB): domain Bacteria; phylum Planctomycetota; class Phycisphaerae; order UBA1845; family UBA1845; genus OFTM209. Next base: position 2,805 of record JBHHVM010000223.1, on the reverse strand, counting down.
ACCAGATTGTTCAAGGGAGCGGTGTATCGCTGGTGACGGGCCTGTTGCACCGCCACAGCCACGGCGGCGGGCAACTCCCGCTGGGCCAGTTGCCCGAGTTGCCGACTGGACAGAAAGCTGATCCAACCCGCGGATTGCCGTTGCTGGATGCGTCGTGGATCCAATTCGCTTTCGTAATACTGCAGGGGTTCGTTGAAGGCATTGGTGCTGGGTCCGAAGGCGCTGCCCTGACCCGTATCGCGAGTTCTCTTGATGCCTTGAGTCAAAATCCATTTACCGCCGGCTGGGTGTCCTTCGATGGGCACCCATTGGGCCTGCTCGGCTTCGATGACCGACAGGATGGTACCGTTTTCATCGCGTATCAAGACCATCAACTGGCGCAGGCTATCGGTCTCGGGTTTGAACTCGCGGGCTGACAACAGGTTGTGATCGCCGTCTTCGAGAAACCAGACGCCTTGAATGGTGGCGGCCCGGACGTCGTCGTGTTTGCGGGCCAGCTGAGGAGCGACGGCTGGAATAGCCAGTTCGGTGTCGATCACCCACAAAACAGTTGTCAGCAAACTGAAGGCGACCACCGGTGCCGCCACGCGATAGAGACTGATTCCCGAGGCCAACATGGCTGTCAACTCGTTGGTTTTTCGCAATCGGGAGATAGCCACCAGGCAGGCAAACAGAGTGATGACACCCGAGAGTTGACCGAAATAGCGAAAGAGGTTGGGCCAGTAGTAGGAGAAAATATCGGAAAGGACTTGCCCGGCCGACCCCCCAGCCTCGGTGAACTCGTCGATGTTGAAGAACAAGTCCAACACCACATAAAGGCTCATCATCACCGCCAGGGCGATGACGTAATTGGCCGCTAGGGCCCGCAAGAGGTATTTGTCCAGTATGGTCATCGCCTTGCGAGGATCGCCCCTATCGCCTCAAAACTCGGGCCAGCGTCCAGACGTCCAACCCGCCGACCAGCATGATGCCCGCCCAGGTGGTCAAGATACCGATGAAGGTCGTGTCCGGGTTTTGGCTCAGTTGCCGGCCCATGATAATGCACACCATCACAAAGAGCGACGGCACGAAACTGATTCCAAAAGCGGTCAGCACGTGGGCCCCGCGAAAAACAATGCCCAGGACGGCACCCAATATAACCAGCACAAAAGCGCTAGCGCTAATCGCCAGCCGGGCGTGAATCACACCGGCAATCTCGCGAGCGGTGGCGTCGCGTTTGGCCATCACGGCTTCTCGCCGAGTTTGGAACCCCTCACCCGCCGAGATCGGCTCGCCCGGGTCGAGCAACTGCTCGTTGGAAAGGGCCCGCACTTCTTCGAGCAACCCGGCCGGCAGGGCGACGGCCCGCAACCGCTCTCTGCTCTTGGTGACGGCATCATCGGGATAGTCGGCCGGGGTCAGCGTCACCCCATCGAACAGTTCCAACCGGGCCGAAGGAGGATCGGCCTCGACGGTTACGGTGCCCGCACCCGCCACGATGTGTCGGACCGTGTCATCCACTCGCTCGGTCACTTTGACGTTTTGAAGCGTGGGCTTGCCGTCATGCAGGTCCGGAGTCAGAGCGTCGGCCTCGACGGTGTAGGTGGCCTTGGAGTCGGACAGCGCAAAGGTTCCGTTGGGGCCGCCCCCTGGACCCGGTTTGGCGAAATCGCGGGCCAACTGCTGATAGAAGCGCTCTCGGATCAGCATGCCCCTCAGTCTGGCCATGTGCTTTCTCATCTCGGGTAGATCCGAGACGCGATGGCGGTAGTCATACAACTCGGAGAGGTTCAGCCACTTGACCCGCAGACGGAACTGTCGGGGAATGGGCGTGGGCACAATGCCTTCGCGGGAGTGGCTGCTCCAGCGGTGGTCTTTGTAGTCGTAGTAGACGACGTTGCGAAACTCGGCGGCGGCCGTGGGGTCGGTCTCCAGATTGTCGAAGCGGATCAAGACCGATTCAGCCGTGCCGCATCGAGCCCAGCCGTTGTCGTCCATCTCGGCATAGGCCACGCCCTGGGCCAGCACATATTGCGAGTCGGGCGGCAAATCGGGAACCTCGACCACACGGGGGTCAGCCGCGTAAATGCGAATGCGGTCTTTGCGCATGGGCAGGCGCGAGGGGTCTTGCAGCTTGCGGACCACAATGCCGCCCACATCGGAGCGGACCAGGCGATCGATGTTGCGGACCTGCCCGGGAATCATGTAGTTGACCGAGAAGAACGTCACCAGCGACGACACCAGGCTGACCAGCAGCGGGGGGGCAAAGAGGATGTGGATGTTGACGCCGCTGGCCCGGCAGGCGACGAACTCGTTGTCTGCGCTGAGCCGTCCGTAGGTCACCGCCGCAGCGAACAGGGCGGCGATGGGCAGGGCCAGGGTCATGGCCACCGGAAAAACCAGGCTCATCAGCCGCACCAGTTGCCCGGCGCCGATGCTGTCCAGCTCGATCATGTTGAGCACGCCGCCCCCCATGCTCAGCACGGCTGTGATGCCGACGGCGGTGAGCAGGAAGGTCTTGCCCACTTCCCGGAAGATGTACCACTGGAGCGTCCAGAGCATGAAGTTCTTTTCGTGTAGTCCGCCCGCTCGATCCGGGCCGATCGGTCTGCCCACGCCGCGCCGGGGCAGGGCCTGGTCCGCCCAGGCCGGTGGGCCCGGGGCCGGCTGAACCCCGGAATGATAGGGCATCACAGCCCCAGTGCAACGCAATCAGCCTGACCTATTTCCATTCAGAGGCGTCCTTCCAAGTGCCGATAAAACAAGGGATTGTGGGGATTCCTGCCTTATGGGCAGGCCCGAACTGCGCCAAGGTGAGACGATGAC
>JBHHVM010000222.1:0-6036 GCA_046754265.1 Phycisphaerae bacterium | reverse complement strand
TTTCCCCGTTGAGCACGTCGGCGACGTGGGCGCCGCCGAAGCGTTGCCCGGTGCGGGCGACGCAGGACATGATCTTCTGGGCGATCTCGGTGGAATCGGGCAGGGGCGTGGCCCCATCCAGGCAGAAGTCGCAGGCATTGCAGGAAGAGCCCTGCCAGGATTGGCCGAAGTAGGTGACCAGCTTGCGGTGACGACATTGCATGCCGGTGCAGAAGCGGTACATGCTGCCCAACAGGTCCAGGGCATCGGTTTGAGTTTCATCGGCGTCGCCCATCTGAATGATGTTCTTCCACAGGCCGAAATCGGCTCCGGAATAGAACAGGATGCACTCGGCGGGCTGACCATCGCGACCGGCCCGGCCCGTTTCTTGTTGGTAATGCTCGATGGACTTGGGCATGGCTGCATGGATGACGAAACGAATGTCGGATCGATCCACGCCCATACCAAAGGCTACGGTAGCCACGACAAGGTCGGCCCGGCCGGCGGAGAAAGCATCTTGGGCGGTGGTGCGCTGTTCGTCGGATAGACCCGCGTGATAGGCGACGGCATTGCAGCCGCGGGCTTGAAGTTGGGCGGTCAGGTCGTCGACGTCGGCACGGCGAATGCAATAGACGATGCCGGCCTGGTCGGGGCGCTGTTGGACGGCTTGGATGACGTCCTCGAAACCGAAGCCGCGGCGGCTGACACGATAGGTCAGGTTGGGGCGAAAAAAGTCGCCGACCAGAACGGTGGGGTCGGATAGGCCTAGCTGTTGAACGATGTCATCGCGGACGCGCGGGGTGGCGGTGGCCGTGAACGCATGGATGGCGGTGCCGGGGTAGCGTCGCTTGAGTTGGCCCAGGTTGCGATAGTCGGCCCGGAAGTCGTGGCCCCAATGGCTGATGCAGTGGGCTTCGTCGATGGCCATGGCCCCCACGCCGGCGTTATCGAGCAGATCGAAGAAGCCCGACGAAGCAAAACGTTCCGGGGCGACGAAGATGAGTTTGTATTGCCCCTGGCTGATGCCCGCTTGCACGCGGCGGCGATCTTCGGGGGCCAGTGAAGAGTTGAGGAAGGTGGCCGGTATGTTGCGCTGGATGAGGCCATCGACTTGATCCTTCATCAGGGCGATGAGCGGCGAGACGACCACGGTGGGTTTGTCGGCCAGCAGGGCTGGGGCCTGGTAGCAGAGGGATTTGCCTCCGCCGGTGGGCAAGACGACCAATGCATCGCGGCGTTGCACGGCTGCGGCCATGGCTTGGAGCTGCAAGGGTCGGAAGGTGTCATAGCCCCAGCGTTCGCGGACGACGGCTTTGAGCGTCCCGGTGAGGTCGTCGGGGATGGGGTCGGCGGAATTCGTCATGGCGGCCGAGGTATCGGTGTCGGGGGCTCCTTGGGTCGAACGTCGGCGTCGGGCCGGCGCTGCGATGGGGGCCATTCTATGAGGGCGAAGCCCATGGTGTCGAGAGAATCTCGGATCGGCTGGTGTCAGGTTTGTGCAGGTAGGACCAGCGGATGCGGTTTTGGGCGGCAGGGTCGGGTTCATGACCCGCTTTGTTCGGCGATGGCGTCGGCCAGGCCGGCAGAGGTGTGGTTTTGCGCTTCGACTTCCACGGCGTAACCCGCTTTGCGGATGGTGGCAGTGGTGCGCGGGCCCAGGCTGGCCAGTTTCAGGAAAGGCAAGACTCCGGTGGCGGTGGGGCCCAGCAGGGTGAGGAAGTTCTTGAAGGCAGATGGGCTGGTGAAGGTGGCCCAATCGACGTGACCCGCATGCAATGCGGTCAGGGCTGGTTGGGGCAGGGATTCGGGACAAACGGCCCGGTAGGCGATCACGTCGTCGACTTCGGCGCCGAAGCCGCGGAGCGCATCGGGCAGGCGGGTGTCGGCGATGTCGGAGCGGAGCAGCAGGCAGCGTCTGTTCTTGAGCCCTTGCTGCTCGAGGCAGCGGGCGAGGGCTTGGCTGGTGAACTCTTGGGGGACGATTTCGGGCGTGAGGTGCAGCTCGCGGAAACGGGCCAGGGTGGCGGTGCCGATGACGGCCAGGCGCGGGCCTGCCAAGGCCCGAACATCATGAGTATGAGCCCGGAGGGCATCGATAGCATTGGCGCTGGTGACGATCAGATAGTCGTAGGTGTTCAGAGCCCGCAAGGCATGCATGAACGCGTCGTATTGAGGATCCGAATCGCTCAAGGGTTCGATTCCCAGCGTGGGGGCTTCAAGGACATCGGCGCCAAGGGCGGCGAGTTGGCCTACCAGGGATGCAGCCTGGTGAGCGGGTCGGGTGACCAGGATGCGTTGACCGGCCAGCGGTCTGGCCTCGAGCCAGCGGATATCCGGGCAAGCGTCCGCGGCTGATCCTATGAAGATGATGGCGGGTTTGTGCAGGTCGGCGCTCTTGGCGGTGTCGATAAGCCGACCGAGTGAGGTTCGGATGACGCGTTGGGTCGGGCGGGTGGCGTTTTCGACGACGGCCAGGGGTGTGTCGGCCTCCAACCCGCCGCGGCTCAGGCGTTCGACCAAGCCCGCGATGTTGTCCTCGGCCATGTAGACCGCGAGGGTGCCGGAGCGCGTCAGTGCGGGCAGATCGGGTGGGATCATCTGGGGATCGGGGTCGGCTTTGCCGATGGCCAGGCTGACGGCGTCTATTCTTTTGCGATCGGTGACGGGGATACCGGCGTATGCTGCGGCGGCCAGGGCGGCGGTGGGGGCGGGAATGATCTCGAACGCGATGCCGGCCGCCGCCAAGGCTCGGGCGTCTTGTTCACCGCGGTTGAAGACCATAGGGTCGCCGGACTTGAGGATGGCGACGCGCCGGCCCCTATCGAGGTGGGGTTTGATGAGTTTAACCCGGTCGGCGGACTGGATACGGGGGCGGTGGTCGGTTCGGCCCACGCAAAGGTGAACGGCATCGGGCTTGGTGAGGCGGGCCAATTGTGAGGGTTGACGGCCCATGTCGTAGAGCAATACGTCGGCATCGGCCAAGCGGAGCAGGGCCTTGACGCAGAGGAGCCCGGGGTCGCCGGGGCCTATGCCCATCAAACTGACGGTGTTGGCCGGCCAGGGACCTATCTGTTGGAGGTAAGTTTTGATGCGGTCTGTGGCGGTCATGGTTATTCGGTGACCTTGCTTTGCTTTGAAGAAACACCCGGCGCTTGCGCTTCGGGCTCTGCTAGTCGGTTGGAGTAGGTTACGCCAGCGGTGCGTGGGTGGGTAGTGGACGTGTGACGGGGGACGGCTAGAATCGCGGCCGATGGGTGAAAACGATGTGGCTGATGTGGCGACCGACGAGGCTGAGCTGGACAGACCGGCCGACGTGGATGCCGTGCGCATGTCCTTCGGGGACCACCTGGAGGAATTGCGGGCCCGGATGATCCTGGGGTTGGTCGGGCTGGCGCTGGCCATGACGGTCAGCCTGATCTTTGCCGACGACATTCTGGCGTTCTTGTACAGACCATTGCTGGTGGTGCAGGACGCCCACGGGTTGCGGACGGCGCTGCTGGCGTTGGCCCCTCCGGATGCGTTCGTGGCGTACTTGAAGATGGGGTTGCTCAGCGGGCTGGTCATGGCTATGCCCTGGCTGGTGTATCAGGGGTGGTTGTTCGTGGCTGCGGGCTTGTATCGCCACGAGCGCCGCTTCGTGAAGTTGTTCGGGCCTGTCTCGGCGGGGCTCTTCGCCGTTGGGGTGGCGTTCTTGTATTACGTCGTCTTGCCCATCGTGCTGAACTTTCTGGTGACGTTCAACATGGGTATGAAGCTGCCCAGCCTGGAGCGTCACGGTATCTCGCGGGTGTTGTTCGGGAAGAACCCGGCGGCGGACGCAGGTTCAGTTGGGCGCGTGGCGGCGGGGGACTTGCCGGTGGTTCCGGTGGTAGAGAAGGCCCCGGTGAACGCGCCGAACGGGGCGATGTGGATCGATGCCGGGCGGCGGCGATTGTTTTTCAAGTCGAACGACGACGTGTTGTCGGCGCCTCTGGAGCGCGGCCAGGGGGCGGGCGTGGTGCGGAGCGAGTTTGGCCTGTCGGATTATGTGTCGTTCGTGTTGTCGCTGGCGCTGGCTTTTGGCATTGCGTTCGAGTTGCCGGTCGCGGTGGTGTTCCTGGCCATGACAGGCATTGTCAGCACCGAGACGCTTGGCAAGGGCCGGCGGTATGTGGTTCTGGTCATTTTCATTCTGTCGGCCCTGCTGACGCCGCCCGACGTGATCAGTCAAGTCCTGTTGGCGGTGCCGATGATCGGGCTGTTTGAAGGGGGGCTGATTGCCGCCCGGATGGTGGAGGGGGGCCGATCTGCGGTGTGAGCGGGGGGCTGGACAATCGATTGACCGAAACCAGGGTGGAGAGATTCCGCCCTGTTTTATTGCGCGGGGGCGCATTAGCCGGGGAGGGTCAGGCGAAAGCTGGCCCCTTTTGGCGTGGGCTGGGGATTGGCCAGCTCGAGCTTGCCGCCCAGGACCTGTGCCCAACGGTGTGCCAGGGCCAGCCCCAGACCGATTCCGCCAGTGGTTGTGGAGGTGCGTCGTCCGCGGCGGAAGGGTTTGAAGATGCCGCGGCGTTCTTTCTTGGGCACGCCTGGGCCGAAGTCGCGCACCTCGATGGTGATCTGGCCTCCTCTGGCGTTGGAGGCCGAGACGACGATGCGGGGGTCTTCGGGGTCCAAGGCGTATTTGCAGGCGTTGTCGATGAGCGTGCCGATGATTTGCAGCGTGATGTCGGGGTCGGTTTGCCAGTGCGTCTCGGCCAGCCCGTTGACGTCGATGACCAGGCGGTGGTCGGTCTGGGCGCATTGCGGCTCGAAGCGGTCGCGGGCGGACTCGAGCACTTGGCCCACCGTGGTGGCGACGCGGGTGGGTTGGATGGAGTGGTGCTCGAGTTGGGAGTATTCCAGCACGCCGCCGACGAGCTGGGTCAGGCGTTGGGATTCTTCGTTGAGGGTATTGAGATAGTGTTGTCGCTTGTGTTCGGGGACGATTCCGTCGGCGAGCATGTCGGTGTATAGGCGGAAGGTGGTCAGCGGGGTGCGCAGCTCGTGGGAGACGGCGTAGGCGAACTGGCTGCGGCGTTCGGCCAGGGCCAATAAACCCCGGACTCCGAAACCGGCTGCGATCAGGACGATGAGGGCGGCGATCCAGGCGATCAACAGGCCGGTCCGCATGGGCGACCATTCGATGATTAGTGGGGCTGCGGCGACGGCGGATATGTCCAGGCGGACGGGCAACAGGTCCATAAGGGATTCGGGGTCATCGACGGCTGCGTTGCCGACCGGCAGGAGGTCCGCCCAGGGAAACAGGTCTTCGATCTTGGCCAGCAGGACCGGTTTGAGTTGGGACCAATCGATGACGAAGCCCTGGTAGACGACCTGGTCTTCGTAGAGCACGGTGCGGACAAAGGCCAGGTCGGGCGCGGCCCGATTGCCCAGATTGAGCCACACGCCGGTGAAGCCCGAGGGCCAGAACTCGACCGTATCAGCCAGGGCGGCATCAACCAGGGACTCGGTCGGGACGCTGCTGTCGGGGTCGGGCTTGAGGTGGGGCATGCGGTCCAGGAGAATCTGGGCCCGGTCGCGCGGGTCGCACACTTCGGGAGCCCGGCGCAGGACCTGCTGCATTTGCCAGCGTCGGTGGCGATACTCGGTTAAGGCGGGCTGAGCGGCGGAGTTTAATCCTGCCCTGGTGTCGGGATTGAATAATTCGGGGTCGAACGCATCGGCCCGGCGGGGCGGAGCGTTGGGGTCTTCGGCGTCGCCCCCGGCCAAGCGGCGATCTCGCGTGCGGGCCAGGGCCAGCTTGCGGCCCAACCCTTGGGGTGTCAGGTTGCGACGCAGTTTCTGGAGCATGGCCATGGCCTTGGCGACCGTGGCGGGGTCGGGAGCTTTGGCATCGGGCAGATGAGAGATGCGATAAAACTCGGTCTGGGGCGAACTCCAGTCGGTCAGGTCAGACACCGTGAAATGGCCCATCAGCCAGGGTTCAAAGTAGTCGCTAAGCAGTTCGGAGGCGCCGATCAGCTCGCCTGCTTTGACTTTTCGGCCACTGGAGTGCCACAGGTTGACAGGATAGTC
>JBHHVM010000221.1:0-6054 GCA_046754265.1 Phycisphaerae bacterium | reverse complement strand
CAGCTTCCCCCGACGTGCGCCCGGGCTGCGCCGCCCCGTCGGCTCATGGGTTGTTCTTCGTGTCGTCGCATACCGCCCCCGAAGCGCCACCCCCGCCAACAAACCCAGGGCCACACTTAGACACAACACGCCAGACCCCCCAGCAGAAACCAACGGCAGGGCAATGCCTTTGGTCGGCACCGACACGGTCACCACGGCGATGTTGATCGTCGCCTGCAACACCACGGTTAGCGTCACCGCCACCGCCAGCAGTCGCTCAAAGAGACTCGAAGCCGAAAGGGCTGCCCGCACGCCCAAATAGAGCAGCGCAGCGAACAGCAACATCAACGTCAAACATCCGATTAGCCCCGTCTCTTCCGCCCAGATTGAGAAAATGAAATCGGTTCGGCTCTCGGGCAGATAGCCGAACTTCTGAATGCTGCCGCCCAATCCCTCGCCAATAACGCCGCCCGAAGCAATGCCGATCAGCGACTGCACCGGGTGATACCCCGCCCCTTGCGGGTCCGACCAGATATCCAGAAACGACGTCAACCGCCGGATGCGATAGGGCTTGCTCACTAGCAACGCCCCCGCAGCCGCGCCTGCCGGAACCGCCAGCACCAGCAAGTGCCAAAACCTGGCCCCCGCAACCACCAGCAGCACGCCGCCCACCACGCCTATCAGCATGGCCGTACCGAAATCCTCCACGCCCACCAACCCCGCACACACCGTGATGGCCAACGCAGCCGGCAGCACGCCAGTCACGAATCGGCGGACCGTCTCACCGCGCCCGGACAAATACGCCGCCAGGAAGACAGGCAGCGCCACCTTGGCCAGCTCTGACGGTTGGAAAACCAACCCCGACCCACCCGGCACCAGACCTAACCAGCGCCGGGCCCCGTTCCGCTCGACCCCGATACCAGGGACCAGCGTCAAAACCAGCAGCGCCATCGCAGCCAGGAACACGAACAACGAAGGTTGCCACCAACGCCCGGAACGCCAGGCAAGAAATGAAGGCCCCACCCGGGCCAGCAGTAGCAGCGCGCCCACCGCCGCCACGCCGAATAGACCCTGTTTGCCGGCCGCGGTGTTCCAGAAATCCCGCCGCAAGACGGGCCCGTCCACTCCCGACGAAGCGGAGGCGACCGCGATGACCCCCACCGCCAGCAGGGCCGTCGAACACAGGATGATGCCCGTCGCCGCCGATCGGCCTGCCGGATCAATCCTGTCGCCTGTCGTCATCCTTGACCAGACCTTCCCATGTGGCACCGGTTTTCAACCGGTGGGAGCACAGGTCAATGACCTGTGGGTTACAGACCTGTGCCACATCTTTTGGCATGCCCTCTAACGCAATTTTAGCGTCGCCAACGCCAAACCGGCAAACACCACCGCCGCGATCCAGAACCGCACCACCGTCTGGGCTTCGGTCCACCCGCTCAGATGAAAGTGATGGTGAATTGGCGCCACCTGAAAAATCCGTTTGCCCCCGCTAAGCTTGAAATAGCCCACCTGCAGCATCACTGAGATAGCCTCGACGACGAAAACGCCCCCCACGATGAGCAGCATCAACTCCTGCCGGGTGACGATGGCCACGTAGCCGATCATCCCGCCCAACGGCAGCGAGCCCGTGTCCCCCATGAACACCCGCGCCGGATGGCAGTTGTACCACAGAAAACCGATCGATGCCCCCAGGATCGCCCCGCACAGCACAGCCAATTCCCCACTCAGCGGGACGTGCGGCAACAAGAGTTTGGCGGCTGAACGCTCGTCTCCGACCACATAGGCCAACACCATAAACACGGCCGCACAAATTGCCAGACACCCCGAAGCCAACCCGTCCATGCCGTCCGTCAGATTCACCGCGTTGGAAGTCGCCGTCACCACCAACACCGTGATGCCCATGAACGCGAACGCCCCCAGGATCAGACCCGGCTTGTAGAACGGTACCGCCAGAATCCGGTAGGCCTCCACCTGTTGCGACACGCCGCCCGGCTCGATGACCGCTTGGTTGGATCGTCCGAAGCTGTACACAAAATAGCCTAACAGCACCCCCAGACCGATTTGGAACAACAGCTTTTCGTACGATTTGAGCCCGTCGCGGGTTCCACCACGTCGGCCTGCCGTTAGCTTGAACCAGTCGTCCACCGCCCCCACGACACCCAGCCACACCAAACACACCAGGCTCATTTGCACGTAATAGTTAAACGGGTTGGCGAACAACAACGTCGCCACCGCAATGGACAGTAGGATTAGCACGCCGCCCATGGTCGGGATCTTTTGCTTGTCCCGGGTCAGCTCGTTGAGCGAGGCATGATCGAACTCAGGCCGATCGCCCAACTTGAAGCGAATGAGCTGCCGAATGGTTCTTGGCGCTGCCACCAGAATCAACACAAAACAAAACAGCGCCGCAGCCACGCCCCGGAACAGAACGTTCTCGTGTGCGTAGTGCTTGTCGCCGGCCAGAGATTCAAAAAGCAAGTACAACATCGCTTCGACGTCGATCTCCAGAAGGCACTAAACCACCGGCCCATGGCTAACAGCGCGCCTTGAAACCCATGTGGCACCGGTTTTCAACCGGTGGAAGGCCACGCAGGTTTTCTTGTCAAACGGACGCGCCCATCTTCTCATCGCAGCGGGCAGCCTCCGCCACCGCCCGGGCTACCCGCTCCATCCCCATGCTTCGCGATCCTTTGACCAGCACCACCGCGCCGGGCTCCAACCACTCCGCCGCATGGGCCGCCGCTTCGCCGGCGTCGCGAAACACCAACCGGCGCCCTGCCGCACGCATCGCCTTGACCCCTTCGGTGATCTGTTCAGCGTGCGCACCCACTCCCACGATCACCTCGATGCCTTGTCGGGCAGCTTGTTCGCCGATGTGGCGGTGCAACTTTCCTGCCTGCTCGCCCAGCTCCAGCATGTCCCCAGCCACCAGGATCCGGGGGCGTTCCACCGCGCCGCCCAACACCTCAATGGCAGCTGCCATGCTCGAAGGGTTGGCGTTGTAGCTATCGTTTATGACGCGATAGCTGCCATGCTCTGACACATTCAGGCGCATGTCGGGCGGCTCGATGTTGGCCAACCCGGCTGCGACTTCGTCCTCAGCCAGGCCAAGGTGGCTACACACCGCCAGCGTCGCGGCGGCATTGGAGGCATTGTGCCGCCCCGGCAGCGGAATCCTCAAAACCGGGCCGTCTCCTACGCAAAACCGCATCCCGCCCGCATCGGCTTCGACGACCCTCACTCGCAGGTCCGCGTCGGCCCCGAATCCAAACGTCGTCAAAGCAACATCACCGGGCCATCGCTTCAGCCAGGCCCGCATCCGGGGCTCGTTGGTGTTGACCAGCGCCCAGCCGCCCGGCGCCACGTGTTTCAGCAGCGAAGTCTTTTCCTGCACCACTCCGTCCAGGTCGCCCAGCCCTTCCAAATGGGCCCAACCGATGGACGTAATCACCGCGATGTCAGGCCGGGACATTTGCCCCAGCTTGGCCACCTCGCCGGGGTTGCTCGAACCGATTTCCACCACCAGATAATCATCGTCCTTCTCGGCTGAAAGCAGTGTCAACGGCACGCCCAGGTGATTGTTGAAACTCTTGGCCGCCGCCCGACCCCGCAGGAACCTGCCCAAAACCTGATCGATCATCCCCTTGGTGGTGGTCTTGCCGTTGCTCCCGGTCACCGCAATCACCGTGGCTGAGGTTCGTCGCCGATGGGCGGCCGCCATCCGACCCAGGGCGTTGACCGGATCGGCCACCTTCAACGTCGGCCCAGCCGATCCCTTGAATCGCTCGTCCACCAGACAGGCCGCCGCGCCGGAGGCCAATGCCTGCTCCACGAAATCGTGCCCGTCAAAGTGTTCCCCCTCGATGGCCACGAACAGATCGCCGGGCGCCACGCGACGAGAGTCCGTGCAAACGCCTCGGACGCAGATGTTTGCCATGGCGTCCGTGCATGACATATCGATGTCACTGGCGATCTGTTTCAAAGAGGTCGCGATCATCCCCGCCCCTCGCCCAGGCCCAGTCGTTGACGAAGAACGGTTCGCGCTTCCTGCACGTCGTCGAAATACCGCCGGGTCCGCCCGATGATCTGGTAATCTTCATGGCCCTTGCCCGCGATCAGCACCGTATCGTTGGCTCGAGCCCCCAGCACCGCCTGTTGGATGGCGGTCCGACGATCCGGCTCCACCGCCACGCGACACCGACCCCGGGCCCCAAACCCCTCAAGCACCTCTTTGATGATCTGCTGGGGGTCTTCGGTCCGCGGGTTGTCGCTGGTGAGCCACGCCAAGTCCGAATGCTCAGCCACCGCTTCTGCCATTCTCGGCCGTTTGCTGCGGTCCCGATCGCCGCCACAGCCGAACACGCAGATCAACCTGCCCGAAGTCAAGGGCCGAACCGCCGACAACACCTGACGCAGCGCGTCATCGGTGTGGGCATAATCGACCAGCAACGCAAAATCCTGCCCCGGTTCGCACACCGGCTCCAATCGACCCCGCACGACGGCCACACTTTCCAGACCCCGCCGGATGGCATCGCCGTTGAAACCCAGGCCCGACGCACACGCAGCCGCCGCCAGGGCGTTCATCACGTTGTGTCGGCCAACGAGTTGCAGCTCCACCTGAATATCCAGTCCGGGCCCGACCAGCGTGAACCGGCTCCCGTCAGGCCGCAGCGATTCGAGATTCGCCGTGAAATCCAAATCGGCCCCGTCCAGCCCAAATCGAATCGCGTCCGCCGGGCAGTGCGAGACCATCTTGCCCGCTTCGGCGTCGTCACCGTTGACCACCGCCAACGCGGCGGGTGCCAGCCCGTTGAAGAGACGCTGCTTGGCAGCCGCATAGCCGTTCCGGTCGCCGTGATAATCCAGGTGGTCGCCCGACAGATTCGTGAAAACGCCGGCTCGAAACGCTAGCCCGTCACATCGCCGCTGGTCCAACGCGTGGCTCGAGGCTTCCAGCACCGCCCATCTAGCCCCAGCTTCTCGGGCCTGTGCCAAATATCGGCACAGCGCCACCGGTGGGGGGGTGGTCCAATCTGCCGCCACCGTCTCAGCGATCAAGTCATACCCCATCGTGCCCAGCAGGGCGGTGGGCTGTCCCGAGGCCCGGAGAATGGCCCGCAGCAACTCGGCCGTGGTTCCCTTGCCGTTGGTTCCGGTGATCCCGATGATCTCCAACGCCCGGGCACACTGACCCCGCCTCAGGCCATAGAACGCCGCCCCAAGCCTGGCCAACGCCAGGCGCGCATCGGGGACCCGCAACGTGGCCGCCCCATTGACGTCAGCCACCGATCGTTCGGAGATGATGGTCTCGGCCCCGGAACGCACTGCCGCATTCACAAAGTCATGGCCGTCATACGTGCCACCCCCGATGGCCACGAAACATGACCCCGGGACCACTTCACGCGAATCATCCGTGATGCCCGATACCGGGTGCCCCAGAAAAGCCTCCGGGCAGGCGCTGCCCAGGCCGGCCTGCTCCAGCAAAGGACCCAGCGTCCATGGCCGGGCGGTAGAAGTGGGGGGGGCGTCGTCCATGACTCACCGTAGTATAGCACATCTTGTGCTGATCGAAGCGCCGCACCCCGGATATGGCATCATCCTGCGCGCGCATCAGGCCCTGCCCCGTCGATCCCGCCTGTGATTCTTGGATAATTCACATCCCAGGCTCGGGTCGGGCGTCAGCCAGGAAGTCGTCGTCCCGCGGAACCTGCAGATACGCCAGCGTCGAGGTCAGAATGTCCGCGACGCCCGGGGCCGAGACCATCCCACCGTAGTAGCCCAGCGCCGGGTTGGGTCGTTCGATCATCATCAGCACCGCCACCTGCGGATCGCGGGCCGGTGCCGCCCCAATGAATGACCCCATGTACGCATTCGGTTCGTATCCCCGTCGATCCAGATAGGCCATCTGGGCCGTCCCCGTCTTGCCCAGCACCTGATACCCATCCACCCTGGCATTGCGAGCGCTGGTGGTGCCGTTCACCACGCTGACCAATACCGTCTCGGTAAAGTATTTGGCCACCTCCGCCGACAGTACCCGCCGAATCGCATCGGGCCCGCTGAATTCCTCCATCACCC
>JBHHVM010000220.1:0-6087 GCA_046754265.1 Phycisphaerae bacterium | reverse complement strand
GTTACACCATCCTCCTCCTGCCAAGGATTTGCCTGGGCGCTTAGAAGCCATGTGCGATTTTGCCAACGGCCGAGCACCCGAAGGTTTTGTGCATCCGGTCGTTCGATCAATTCTGCTTCACTATTGGCTCGCTTACGACCATCCCTTTAAGGACGGCAATGGGCGAACGGCGCGAGCCTTGTTCTATTGGTCCATGCTGCAGCACGATTATTGGCTATGTCAGTTTGTTTCCATTTCACAGATTATTGTCAATGCTCCTGCCCGTTACGTTCGTAGCTTTTTGTACTGTGAAACTGACGACAATGATCTGACCTACTTTATTCTTCATCAATTGGATATCATTAGACGGGCGATAGATGAGTTCCACCGTTTTATCGACCGAAGGCTCAAAGAGTCGGAACAGCTTCAGACCCGCTTGCTTGCAGGTTCATCCTTGAACCACCGACAACTGGAGCTGATGGGCCATGCACTTCGACATCCTGACGCCTGGTACGACATCCGTCAGCACCAACGCGATCATGGCGTTGTGTACGAGACCGCTCGGAGTGACCTCTTGGACCTAGAAGCCAAGGGTCTGCTCATCAAGCACAAGCGCGGACGGACTCTATACTTTCGCCCTCACCACCATCTGGACGGTGCCCTTAAAGCCCTTTGAGGGATGTCTCGATTTCAATGTGGACAACTTGGTCCAGTTCGGGTGGCAATTAGACAACCGTTCTGACCGGCCCCAAGAAAGTCCGATATTGTTTTTTGGGGGGCCGCACCGGGCGGTATCCGGTGACGTAAGATTCAAGCATTGGTGCAGTGGGCAACGCTACGTTGCCGAAGAATCCCTATGGGTCTAGCGCCCAGTGTGTCAGGGGTCCGTTAGGGAGATGGTTCGACCTACAGCCCCGCTTGCCGAGGCTGGGTTGATCGACGCCCCTTGGGCCTATACAGTGCTTGTAGGGGTTCCGTCATCGCTAGGAAGTGCGTACGCCCTTTGGGAGGTGTTTTGATGTTTCAGTGCCGCAAGGCTGCTGCGATTGTATTGCTGGTCACGGCTGGGCTGTTTCCCGCTGCCCAGGTTCGGGCTGAGGTCTTCGGCGACGTGCTGGCTGGGCTGGACTTTGCCGGGTTCCAGTTCGCCGGACAGCGCAACCCGCTCAGCGACGGCCTGTCGGTCAGTGGGTTCCAGAACTTCAACAACACGGTCCTGGATTTCGGGGCCACGGAATTGACCCTCACCGGACCGGTGGGAGCCCAGGTCACCACCGGTAACCGCGGCTTTAGAACCCTGGATTTTCAGGTCACTGCCGGCAACGCCGCCAACCCGCTTGTTTACAGCCTGATCTCTGACGTGGGCGGCAGCGATCTCAACGTCACCGGCAGCACGGTGATGGACATCAACGGATCCATTAACCAGTTCGGCTGGTACGACATGCGTGTCAATCTTTCCAGCCGCCAGAGCTTCACCAGCAGCGGGCGCTTCGCCAACTCCGACGGCGAAAACCTCGATTTCGACATCGGGCCCATCGACGTGTCGGGCAATATCTTCGCCGACGCATTGGCCACGCTGACCGATCCGCTGTTCGAGGCGGCGGGCTTGGAGAACATCTTCGCCTCTTTCAGCGGCAGAACAGCCCGGGAGAGCGCTTTGAAGTCCACCGTCTCGGAGCTTCAGGCCAAGGTCTTCTCCGGCCAATCTCTGTCGGAGTCCGAGGTGAACGATCTGGTGCGCATGGCTGCCACATCCAACTTTCACGGCGACGCCGTGCCCAGTCTGGCGTTTCTTGACAATGCCTTCCTGCCGCAGCTCGAGACAACCACCGTCCCACAGCGTGTGGCGCCGGAACCCTCCACACTCTTACTGCTGCTGGCACCAGCCTGCTTGCTGAGACGCCGTCGCGCAGCCTAAGCCCAATAGTTCGACACACGTGATTAGATAGGTGGGAATGCACCCATTGCCCAGTTTGGGGTGCTATGACCACGCTTGCGCGGCCATGTGCGTACGGGCCTGTCGGCGTCGCGCCGGGAGGTTCGTCACGACAGGGTTTGGACCGCTACTTGGCCACCGAGGCGATGAAGGAGGCATTGTCCGGATGGGCCTGCCACAGCTTCAACAGGGTCTCCATGGCCATGACCGCGGGCCGGCCCGAAAGGTCTCGCCGAATACGATGGGAAGCCGCCAGGGCATCCGGCTTCAGCAGCAACTCCTCTTTGCGGGTCCCGGATTGATCCAGGTCGATGGCGGGCCAAATCCGGCGGTTGGCCATCTCACGCGAGAGGAGGATCTCCATGTTGCCGGTGCCCTTGAACTCGTTGAAGATCACCTCGTCCATGCGCGAACCCGTCTCGATCAACGTGGTGGCAATGATGGTCAGCGAGCCGCCGTTCTCGATATTGCGGGCGGCCCCGAACATGGACTTGGGTTCCTCCAGCGCCCGCGTGTCCAACCCTCCCGACATGATTCGCCCGCTCCCCCGGGCCTGGTTGTTGGAGGCCCGCCCCAGGCGCGTCAGTGAATCCATCAGCACCACAACATCCTGACCGCACTCGACCATGCGCTTGGCTTTACCGATCGCCAGGCGGGCAACTCGAAGATGTGACGTCGCGTCGTGATCGTTGCTGCTGGCAATCACTTCTCCTTGCACCTTGCGGCGCATGTCGGTCACTTCCTCGGGTCTTTCGTCTACCAGCAACACAATGATGTGCAGGTCCGGGTAGTTCGTGGCTATCCCCGCCGCCATTTCCTGCAGCAACACGGTCTTGCCAGCCCGGGGGGGCGACACGATCAAACCGCGCTGGCCCCGGCCTATGGGGGTCAGCAAATCCAGGAGCCTCATCGATAACGGGCCGCCCTCCGTTTCAAACCGGATGGCCTGCTGCGGATCCACGGCCGTCTGCTCTTCCAACCGTGGGGTCTCGCCCCAGACTTCCGGCTCCAGCCCGTTAATGGTCTGGGCGTCGGTCAGCTCCACCCCGTTGCGTTTGCCACGGTTTCGGCCCTGCCGACAGGGTCCAGCCACCGTCTCACCGCCGCGGAGCCTCAATCGCCGGACCAGGGCTGCTGGAACGCGGGCATCGCTCGGCAAAGGCCGATAATTGCCCTTCTGCTGCCTCAAGAAGCCTCCGCCGTCGGCGGCTGGCTCAAACGTACCCGTCGTCATTTGGACTGCATTGGCCATCGCGCGGTCGTCTCACTCCGTCTATGCACCGGCCACCTGCTCGGGCGGAAACCGGCTGCTCCCCAGGGTCGTAATCTACCCAGGCTGCCTCGATGCCAAGTTCATTCCAAGCTCTTGGACGAGGCAAAAGAGGGGCTACCCGCCGTATTCGCGGGGTTCCTCACATAAACCCTTTATCCGCAACATGTTACGGAACTCAATCTCCGGAGGGGTGATCGCAGGATTCACCGTACTTATACCCAGGTGAGGGTGGCCCCGTCAAACCCTCCGATCCAGCCCCGCATCAGGCTCCGCCGCCGCGGACCCGCTGGAGGCTGACCCGGGCTGATTTTGGAGGTTTTTGGCTTGACATCGGCCATGGTCTATGACACCCTCTCCCGCCTGTTGGGGATCGCCCACAGCCACTGCGATGGGCGATCAACGGGCCTTGTAAGCCTGGAAACGCGACCTGGACAGGATGTCGATTTTCTAATGTCCGGGTCGGGCCCAATCCGATAAGGGCCTTAATGCTGTGAGCGAGGCAGCCCCCGACAGGCAGATAAAGATTCCTCCGGGGTTGCTATTTTTTGCTTGCTCTACCGGAGGGCGGCGGTCATAATCCCCCGAGATTATGCCGCGACGCCGGGTCGGCCAGCACCGCCACGAGGCGGCTGGAACGTTGCGAACCGGTCGAATCCGGGATAGTAAAGGAGCGACTTCCCGCCGCTCGATCAGAACGAGCAACGCGGGTTCATATAAACGGATGCCTTACTTGGCGATGTCGGCAGCGCGGTAGCCGGCAGGTGCGGCGCCAATCTGAGGCGAGAAGGTCTGTAGAAGGAAAGGCGCTGATTCAAGCGTTTTTAAGGTTCTTAAACGTCCATTGTACGCCATGGTGGGGGTCGCCCCCGCCCGGGCAAGTGTGTGTTTGCGAGAAAAGATTGTCCGAGGCTCAAGGAACTTCGGACCAGCCAGATCGCTAAACTACTAGAAGGAGGTCCAAAATGGGCAAAAAGTTGATGAAGGGTGGCGCCATCCTGGGCGCCGGTTGCGTTATGTTTCAGTTCGGTGGCTGCCTGGGCGGGGACGCGGTCCGTTTCATCCTGACCGACCTGGCTCTGTCGGCTGCGGGTGAATTCGTCCTGGACAACGATGCCGTGTTCGACCTGTTCCAGGATGACTTCGGCACGGGCACCCAGTATGACGATCGGTTCGTCGCCGATCCGACCCGCTCCGAGCCGGATGACGCATCGCAGGCTATCGTTGACACTTTGGTCGGCCGCTAGAGGTCGCCTTAGTTTGGCGCCGTTCGGCCAAGGGTCGGAAGGTCGCCAAAGACCAAAAAAACTGAGCCAAGCCGGAGCCATTTGCTCTGGCTTGGTTCTTTTTTTGCGCTCGGGCAGCGTTCCCGCTTTTTTTTGAGGGCTCCGAGGCGATTAGCGGTTCAGCTTGCCCGCCACAATGAAGGCCCGGAATTGGGCCTCGTCCATCGGCCCCTGGCGGATGCGGATGGCCTTGCCATCCTGGCCGTAGATCACAAATGAAGGGATCTGCCGGATGCCCAGTTGGTCAGCCCACCGGCGATGCCAGGCCGCCTCCAGCCGCACGGGGATGGTCCCAGCCAGGGTCTTAATGACGTCCCCGTTAAGGAATACCCGTGAATCCATGATCTGACAGTCGCGGTTCAGCAATGCGCTGTAGTAGACCACCACCAGCCGACCGTCCCGGCTGGCCTGCCTTTGGGCCCCGGCCAGGTCACCCCGCCAGATGATTTCGCCACAGCCCCCCAGCGGCATCAGCAGCCCGAGAAACGCCAATACGCGTCCTACGAACGGTCGCGAGCGATTGAGTTCCGTCATCGGCCCCAGCATAAGTGGCTCGGGCTTGGGCTGATACAGCCCCAACCGTCTATAGGTCCAGAACTCGCGAAATAATCGGCTTGGGCCCGACTAGGTCCACAGCCACGCCGCCGATATCCGGATCGTGGGGAAAGGCCACTTGCAACCCGTCGCGTTCGCAGCGCCGGTGCAGGGCTCGTTTTTCCTCCAGCGTGACCAGCGGCTCGAGGTCATAGGCCATGATCCACGGCAAGGGCAGATGTTGGCTGGTGGGGACCATGTCCCCGACCCACAACACGTCAGCCTGGTCACCCTCAAACCGCGGCAGCAATTGATACGGCGTGTGCCCGTGCGATAGCTCCCAACGGACCCCCTCCAGCGGGCAGGCTGGGTCGTCCCCCTCCAAGAAATGGACGGCTTCGGAGCCAGCCAGGGCGGCCAGGTCACGATCCAGGAAAGAGGCCTGGTCTCGTTCGGTCGGGCGAATAGCGTGATCCCAGTGCCGCCGGTGAATCCAGTGCCGGGCTTGCGGGAACCTCAGCCGGGTGGGACCGCCGGGCCGATGGGTCCATTCGGTCAACCCACCGTTGTGATCGAAGTGCAGGTGGGTGACCACCACGTCGGTGACGGCCGCCTCGGACAGGCCGAACGGCTCCAAGGCGGATGGGATGGCGTCGGGCACGTTCTCGATCCCGAACCGGGCGGCTTCGTCGTCGGGCCATTTACTACCGGCCCCGGTGTCGACCAGAATGACACGCTCTGACTCGTTATCCACGGCCAGCAAACTACGCATGGCCAGCTTGACGCGGTGCTGCTCGTCGGGCTTGGCCTTGCGAGACCAGACCACACGGGGCACCACCCCGAACATGGCCCCGCCGTCCAGCCGCAGCCAACCGTTGATGACCGAGAAAAGTTTGAACCTGCCGACGGTGATCATGCTCCCCAGCGTATCTGCCACGCCCCCGGTTGGAAAGTCGGTCAACACGCTGATCGACATTGCCATCCTCCAGGGCGTCTCGCTGAGCAATCTGAATAGCGGCGACTTCAGCTCGGAGCTCTAGCGGCACTTGGCGGATCTTGCTACCCTTGCACCGGTATTTGCT
>JBHHVM010000219.1:0-6112 GCA_046754265.1 Phycisphaerae bacterium | reverse complement strand
CCAGCCCCCACGCGTTGGGCGTAGGCCGCCGGCAGCGAATAGGCGTTCAAGATCAATGACGCCAACAGAAACAGATTCAGGCCCACAAGGGCGACGATGATGGTGCGTTTGGTTGGCACGTTCGGGCCTCCTTGGCGCCGCATACAGACGGGACCGATTGGCCCCTGTGGAGGGTTGGGCGCTAGTCCATATGGGAGCGTTTAGGGTTCTTGAAAGCAATTCCACAGCACAGGCCGGCAAACGCCAGCACCAGCAGCCATTGGAGCCAGGGCTTGGGGGCCTCGGGAGGGCTGGCCACCTGCTCGGCACGGGCCACCGCCACGAAGAATGAGGGCAGCCAAGTCAGAAGCACGGCCGCGGCGGTCGGCCTGATCCAGCGGGCCCTGCAACGCAAGCCGAACGGGGTGGAATCGCGACGGTCGTTCATGCCTCTGATTATACCCCCCTTTCGGGTCCGGTAAACCACCCGCCGAGCCGGTTTGGTGCCGTGCTAACCTTCACCGGTGTGAATGATCGGCAGCGCCGTGGCCAGTTCGCGGAACCTTTTGACCGGCATGGACACGGTGCCCCACTTGGCCGACCGCCGTCTGCATTGCTCCCGGTAGTCGGACACCGGAATGCTAAAAAAGCTGTAATAGTGTTCCTTAAACGTGTGGACATGGGCGCTGGGCAACTTGTCGCCCTCCCCGGTGAGCCAGTAGGCGAACACGAGCAATGCTCGAAACCCCTCCCCGAAAGCGTCCTGCCATCGTTCCAGGCCATCCACGTCGCTTTGGGTGACCCAGTTTTCCCAATACCTCTTGCCGCTCGAACCGCTGTAGGGAAACTTGCGACCCTTGACGTCCACCAGCCAGCCACCGCCTGATGGAGGATACACGATGAAGTCGAAGGACTTGATCTTGGCCCCGGCGAAGATGGCTTGGCGTTGCTCATCGACGGGCACATAGGGCAACCCTCGGGACCGCAGATAGTCCTCAAAGGCTGCCTCATAGTGGATTCGCCGACTCACGTCTTGGCCCCTAGATCCTGGAACGGCGCTTTGACAAAGGCTGAGATCTCAACGTCCTTTTGCACGCCGGTTTGCAGGTCCTTGACCCCGACGGTCCCCCGCTCCTGCGTGCTCTGATCGACGATCACCACCCGGGCTGCCCCCCCACCCGATGCCTGGCGCAACTGTTTGGTGAAACTTTGTCGTTTGTAGGAGTAGATCGCGGTGACACCTTCCTGTCGCAACTGTGAAGCCAGAGCCAGAACCCGGTCGAAATAGGCCGGTTCCGCGTCGATAATGAAGACGCTTTCGCAGGCCCCCGAGTTAGTGGGCAGCAGATTGAACTCGGTGGCCAGGTCCTGAACGGCCACGTCGCCCAGCCCGAACCCGACCCCGGTCAGCGGAGGCCCGCCCACCTCAGCCAAAAGCTCGTCGTAGCGCCCCCCTCCACATATTGCCCGCTGGAGCCCGCCCTTGCCGAAAGCCTCGAAGACCACGCCGGTGTAATAAGCCAGCCCGCGAACCACGGACATGTCAAACTCACAAAAGTCGGCCACGCCCATCTGACCCAGGATCTCGAACAGGTGGACCAATCGCTCATGCTGCTCCAGACCAGTCGGTGAATCGCTCAGCAAGGGCCTGATCGATTCGAGACCTGCCGAGCCCTTGGCTTGTCCCAGGGTCATCAGGGTTGCCCGTTGGCGGGCGTCGGCCGCCACCTCATTCACAAGCTTGGCGAAACGCTCCTCCGGCAGTTTGTCTCGCTTGTCCAGCACGGGATAAATCCGCGGCAGAACCGCATGCTCGAAACCCGCCGCCTCCAGGATGGCACTGACCAGGGCCCGGGAGTTAATGCGCACCCTGACTTGCTCGGGCGATAGACCCAGCTCCCGAAACAGGTCGATGACCACGAAGATGCACTCGGCGTCGGCGATGACCCCGGGCTCACCCAAAATGTCGATGTTCCACTGCATGAACTCGCGAAGCCGGCCGCGCTGCGGTCGCTCCGCACGAAACATGGCTGGCATGCAGAACCAGCGTATAGGCTTGGCCAGCCCCTGGGCCCTAGCGGCCACCATCCGGGCCAGCGTGGGCGTCATCTCCGGGCGAAGGGCCAAGTGCCGCCCTCCCCGGTCGGTGAAGTGGAACAGCTGCTCCACAATTTCGTCGCCACTCTTGGCTTTGTAGAGATCCAACGGCTCAAACGTGGGCCCGTCGAACTCCTCGAAACCGTTGCGGACCGAAACCCGGCGCCAAGTCTCGAGAATCCAGCGGCGAACGGCCGCATCGGCGGGATAGAAATCGCGAGTGCCTTTGGGGGCCTGAAACTTGGGCAACGGGCTGGCTCCTGGCCAAGGGTGTCAATCGGGTCACCGCGTTCACGAGCGGGTCGTCGGCCTCGACTATCGGCAGGCAGCCCGAGAGGGTCAAGCCCGACCCAGGTCGGCGGGGTCAAGGCGTGGCCAGGGTCAGCTCGAAGGTGTGCTGCTGGCCGGCCAAGTCATAGATGATGAATCGGGCCTCGGTTTGGCCTGATGGGTCGATTTCGTCGCCGTCAGGCTCGTAGACCAGCGTATAGTTCCCCGAGGCATCCGGCCCGGACAGGGCAAAACCCCGGCGGTTTGGGCGGTCAACAAAGACCGAGCTGACTCGGTCGTTCCGACCAAAAAGCCGCAGCTTGCCGCTTTCCGGCTCGAGCGGTGAACCCCCGCCCGGCAAGGTGGCCTCCAATCGCGCTTGGTAGAACTCGAGGGTGATTCGAGCCTGGCAGACTTTGGGATCCGGCTCGTCCACCGAGCTGTCACCGCGCAGCCAGTGCTTGCCAGCCTGAATGAAATCGCGATTGCCGTGCTGCCTGTAGGCCGTGACCGTCACTTCAATTTGCTGTCCGGGGCGAACGCCTGAAAACCGATGCTCGAACTGGAAATGCCCCCCCAGGTCAGGCTCGCACTGCACGCGGTGCTCGCCGATTTGGGCCATCACGTAGTCCGCCAGCCCGTACGGGTCCAGCAGTCGTTTCTGAAACCGCCCCACCAGGATAAAATCAAAACGGACGGTCTCGCCGACGTGGACCTGCTGCTGCTTTCGAGCCGACCAAAGGCTGGGCCCGCTGCTGGTGGCCAGCGAGCCTTCAATGCACCCGCTGCAAGTCCCAGCCAGTAGCGCAGCCATCGCCGCCCAGAGCCGGACCGCCCGGCGAGGGAGCATCCGAAAAAAAGTACCCCTTACCAAAGCCGGGTGCCATGGCCACGCTTGCGTGGCCATGCTGATCGTCAACATGCCCACGCAAGCGTGGGCATGCCACCCCAAGCGGGATGCAACCGGCCGGTGCCGCAGGTTAACCCGCCCGCCGGACCGAAACCTGTCGCCCGCGACCGTTGCGGGTCGTGCCGGGGCTTTTGGTCTTGCGCTTGGGTTTGCGTCGTTTGCGGAGGTGTTCCTTGGCGTAGGCTTCCAATTGGTCCACGTGCGTGAACAGGTGGTCGTAGCCATAGGATCCGTCGCTATAATCGCACTCGCCGGATTTGTAGTCGCGGCAAATCTGCGGCCTGGTCGAATAAATCCCACACAGATTGTCGGGCTGCAAGTGGGTGCAGGTGGTGGACACCTGGATGTACCATTCGCCATCTTCGACGAATATAGTAACGCCCTGGTGCATGAGGTACCAGCGCATGTCGTCGTAGTCTCGCGCGGTCTCGGGCGATTCCAGCGGAAGTGCCAGATATTTGCAGCAATGCCCGGTACAGTGTTCACAGTGACTCGAGCCCATCGCTCGCTCCTTTTCATTGAGCCTAATATGGCGGATTATAGATTCATACACCACAAGGGGTCAACGGGGCCATGAGGGTCCCGTCAAAACGATCGAGTGATTATGGCAAGTGCGCGCATCATCGGTGGCCGATGGAAGTCCCGCCGGTTGGAAGTCCCGCCTTCGGCGCTGACTCGGCCCATGACCGACCGGGTCAAAGAAGCTGTGTTCGACATTCTGGGTACCGGGTTCGGGACGCCGGGCAGACTGCCCGCCTTGGGCGTCCTGGACCTGTTCGCCGGATCCGGGGCCATGGGTCTCGAGGCGGTCTCCCGCGGGGCGGCTGGCTGTGTGTTTGTCGAACGGGCCCCAGCCAGCCTGCGCACTCTGCGGGCCAACCTCGATGCACTGGACGGGGGACCGACCCTGAGCATCATGGCGGTCAACGCTTGGCGGTGTCGATGGGATTCATCGGCCCATCCCGATGAACGGTTCGGGCTGGTGATCGTGGACCCCCCCTACCGCGACGCCCGGGACACTTCGCCGGCCGGAAAAGTGCCGCGTTTGCTGGCCCGGCTCGCATCGAACGCCCCGCTGACCGATGATGCGGTCCTGGTCCTGCACCATGAAAAAGCGGTTCGATTTGAGGAGAGCAAAGATTCGGCCTGGCTGGCCGACGACCGGCGGGAATATGGCCGAACCGCCATCACGTTTTGGCATCGAAACCCAAAGGGCTCTGACAATGCCGGTGCAAGCGATCCATAGCTGGTCAATTGGAGCGTGTAAAGCCTATTCCAGACCCAAGCGAGCCGCGAACTTCAGTACGCGCGGACCGCGTAAGAGAATACCCGCGTGAAGACCAAGCACTCCAAGCGAGACGCTGCCCTGGCAATCGTCAAGCACCTGCGCCGGGCCGGTCACACCGCCCTGTTTGCCGGAGGGTGCGTGCGCGACCTTCAGATGGGCCTGGAGCCCAAGGACTACGACGTGGCCACCGACGCGGTGCCCCTGCGGATCGCCGAACTGTTCCGTCGAACCCAACAGGTCGGGGCCAAGTTCGGCGTCGTCATCGTCGGGCAATACGGTCACACCGTCGAGGTAGCCACCTTTCGCAGCGACGGGGACTATCTCGACGGCCGACATCCCGAGAACGTGGTGTTCTCCAATCCGCTCGAGGACGCTCGCCGAAGGGATTTCACCATTAACGGAATGTTCCTGGATCCGCTCACCGACCAGGTGATCGACCATGTGGGCGGCCTGGAAGACCTCCGGCGAGGTCTGATCCGGGCCATCGGAGACCCCCAGGCCCGCTTTGTTGAAGACCACCTGCGCATGCTTCGGGCGGTGCGGTTTGCAGCCCGGTTGGCGTTTGAGCTGGACGGCGCCACGGCTGACGCCATCGTGGACCAGGCCCAACGCATCGCAGCCATCAGCGCCGAGCGTATCCGCATCGAGCTGCTCAACATCCTGACAGAATCGACTCGGGCTCGGGGCTGGAAGCTGATGTACCGGCTGGGATTGGCCAACCGATTGATTCCCGACCTGACCTGGACCGACGCGGAGGCTGCGGACGTCGAAGCCAGACTGGCCGCCCTGCCGGCAACGTGCAGCGACGCGCTGGCGTTGGCAGTCTTGTTTCGCAAGGGCTCGCCGACCGAGGCAGCCCGGTGGTGCCGAAGACTGGCTTGCAGCAATCAACAGACCGTCGCGGTGCGCTGGCTGCTCGACCAGCTTCCCCGGGTCATGGACTGTGCTGCGTTCGAAACCGCTGATTTCAAGCTGCTGTTGGCCCAGCCCGGCGCGGACGACTTAGCGGCGCTGTTGGCCGCGGAGATCGTCGGGCGATCGCTCTCGCAAGAGCCCTTGATCGTCTGGCGCGAGCGCACGGCGCAGATTGAGCCCGCATCCATCTCTCCGGAAAGGTTCATCACCGGAGATGATCTGTTGACCCTTGGAATGCCCCCCGGTCCAGGCGTGGCCCGGGTTCTCGAACGGCTCTATCGCCGGCAACTCAACGGGATCATCGTCACGCGGCAGCAGGCGTTGACTGAAGCCAAAGCGCTCACCCACGGCGAAACGCCATAGGTCCAGTCGGCCAAGCTATCCCCCGCCCAGAGCTTGAATGGTGCTGCTGATGGGTTGGATCTGCCGGACCCGCAGGCCGAAGTTCTCGCCCACTTTCACGGCCTGGCCCGTGCCGATGCGGCGATCGGCGACGACCAGGTTCAGTTCGGCGTCGAAGGGCTTGTTGAACTCGATGATGTCGCCGATCTTAAAATCCAGGACCTTCTTCACCGGCATCACGTCGTTAGCTAACTCAACGATCACCGGCACCGGCAGCTTGAGGATCCGCTGCAAATCGGTCGGGCCCAGGG
>JBHHVM010000218.1:0-6140 GCA_046754265.1 Phycisphaerae bacterium | reverse complement strand
GGAATCTAGCCCAGGACGGATCGCGGAATGTTGCCGCGGAAGAATGGTGGAACGAAGCCCCGGGCGGAAGGCGGAATGTAGCCCCGGGTGGAGCGCAGCGGAACCCGGGGATCGGATGCCCCTCCAACCTCCAACCCCGAACGGGGTGACGGAGCCGAGGGCGCAGTGATGGGCCATTCCTACACGAACCTGCTGTATCACATCGTGTTCGCAACCAAGGATCGGCGACCCTGGCTCGTGCCCCCAATCGCAACGAGGCTACACGCCTATCTCGGCGGGGGCATTCGTGACGAGGGCGGGACAGCGCTCATCGTCAACGGAACCGCCGACCACGTCCACATTCTGGCCAGGTTAAGGCAAGACAAGGCACTCTCGGATGTGATCCGCAGTATCAAGGCCAACGCGTCGAAATGGATCCATCAGACCTTTGCTCCACAGCGGTCATTCGCCTGGCAGGCGGGGTACGGGGCGTTCACGGTCAGTGAATCGCAGGTGGAGAAGGTGCGCCGCTACATTGCGGACCAGGAGATTCACCATTGCAAAAGGAGCTTTGACGAGGAGTTTGCAGCGCTGCTGAGAGCGCACGGTATTTCGCTGGACGCGAATCGCTTGTAGACCTTGGGGGGTTCCGTCGCCCCCGCTGGGGGCTTGTGTTGGGAGGCTACCTTTTCCCCGGGTTGCGCTGCGCTCCACCCGGGGCTACATTCGTTCCTACGCTGCGGCCGGGGCTGTATTCCTTCTCTCCCGGCTTCGTCGCGGGTCGTTCAACAACAACGACAGCTGTTGCAGACGGCTGACCTCTTGCGACCATTCAACTCAACAATCGCGGGCCGCGCTGTTGGCGGCCGGGTCTGAATCCAGCAGGATGCAGACCGGGCCGTCGTTGGTGGAGGTGACCTGCATGTAGGTTTGGAACACGCCGCAGGCCACGGGCAGACCTTCCTCGGCCAGCGCCTGGCAGAAGATGTCGAAGAGCTTGTCGGCCGGTTCGGGTCGAGCAGCCAGCGCGTAGGAGGGTCTGCGCCCCTTGCGGGTGTCGGCCATCACGGTGAAGGCGGACACAGCCAACACCGTTCCATCCGCCTGGGCGACGTCGCGGTTCATTCTTCCTTCGGCGTCGTCGAAGATGCGCAAATAGCGCACCTTTCGGGCCAGCCGGCGGGCGTCCTGCTCGGTGTCGTCCGCGGCGACGCCCAGGTAGACCAACAAGCCGGCCTGTATGTCGGCGTGGGGCTTGCCCTCGACTTGCACGGCTGCCCCGGTTACGCGTTGGACGACGGCTCGCATCAGCTTTCGGCCTGCTGAGAGGCGTCGGGTGCCAGGCCGTAGCGGTTTGCCAGGGACGCGACGTGCTCGATGATGATGTTGCGCAACTCCGGCGGTTCGATGACCATGGCTTCCTTGCCATAGCCCAGGACCCACCAGGCGATTTCGTGGGCGCCATCGACATCCGCCTCGAATATCAGCGAGCCGTCAGGGCGGCGCGTCAACCGCTGGGTCTTGTGCCAAAAGACCTCCTCCACGTTGCCGGCCACCATCTGTGAGAAGCGAATCACGACGTGGAAGGTGCGAGTCCCGCGGATCATCTGCCAGGCGTTTCCGAAGTACTCGTCCAGGTTGAAATCCTGGTCCATCTCGTACGTCTCTTCGAGTACGTTCGTTTCAAGCATGCGCTCGAGCTTGAAGGTGCGAACCTCCTGATGGCGCTGCGAGAAGCCGATGGCGTACCAGGCCCGGCGAATGAAGGTCAACCGATAGATGTGCAGTCGGGTGAGGATTTCGTCGCCTTCATAGTATGAATCGTAGCGGATTACGACGATGCGGCGCTGGGCGACGGCCAGTTGCAGCTTGTCGAATAAGTCGGTCACGCTATCCAGGTCTGAGGTGGGCCAATAGCGCAGGTCCATCTTGGCTAGCAGCTCGCCGCAGTGTCGCACGAGGTGCGGAGGCAGGACCGCCTCGATTTTGAGGGCCGCCGCCCGAGCGGCGTCACGATGAGGCACGATGCGACTCCGGGCCGCCTTGCCGGCCAGGAGCATCATCACCAGGGCTTCGGTTAGATTCAGGTCCACCGGGGGCAGCAGCGGATTGCAGCCCAGCACGTACCCGTGCCTTTGCTTGTCGAATCGGCAGGACAACCCAGCCTGTTGCAGGATCTTCAGATCGCGGAAGATGGTTCGTCGAGCGACGCCCAGCTCTTGGCACAACGTCTCGATCGGCACGGGCTTCGAGGGGTGCAGGATCTGTAACAACCGGACGACACGAACGATACGGCTCATGGGCGACCTCCGGTGGGCCGGTGATACCGGCGTGGCGTCTGCAAAGGCGACGAGGCGCGCTTCGGTCTCAAAACGCGGCGGTGGTCAGCGGCACGGTTCGGGCATAGATGAAGGCCAACATGCTCAGCACCAACAGAACGGTCAGGGTGGTCAAACTGGATCGGTGTTGCCTTCGAGCGCTCCAAAGCACCGCTCCGATCAAACACAAATGACCAGCCACGCCTGCAGTTACGCGGCCGAACGAGTGGTCCATCCCCGGGGCGTCGGCCAGGTGGGGCCAGGCCGTCATGAGCGAGCCGGTCACCAGCCCGAACAATCCCGCAAAAAACGTCACACGAGAAGCGGGCTTTATCATTTGGCCCGCCACCGTCCAAGCTTGGCCGTGGTCCAACTGCTGGTCCCACACGCCGATCATCCAGGTCCAAAAACAAACCGACACCGCCAACCCTATCATGGCGGCGTTCAGAATCATGGGATACCGTTCGACCGATGACACCGCCGTGCCCGGCACGAACACCACGGCTGCACAGCACAGCGCCAGGCAGATCAGGGCGGCGCCGACATCGGCCAAACCTACGGTGTACTGGGCCCGGAGGAGCAACAAAAGTGTCACCGCAACCACCAGGGAAATGCCTGACACCAGGCCCGCAACCAGACGGGTGCCGCCCGGGGCCACCTCAAATCCGACACCCAAATGGTAGCATGCCAGCAGAATGACCGACAAGCCCAAAGCGGTACACGCCGGGGTAAATCCGGGCCAGGGGCCGGTGTGCGGTGGGTTCTGGGTCGGGTCTTCGGCCAGCCATCGAATGCGCTCCGCGGTTACGGAGCGGCCCAAAGCGGCTACGAAAACGCAAAGGACGGCGGCGATGAGGCCCATCAGCACGAGCGGCAGCGCCGATCGGGAAGCGGTTCCAGCCGAGGTGACCGCCCAGGCCGGTTGGGTCAATGCCATTCGCATGGCACCGGCGGAGACCAGGATGAACAGGGCGGTAAGCCACGCCCGGCCCGGCAGGCTCCATCGCCCCGTCAGGCAGGCGAGGGCCAACAGCGCCCAGCAAATCGCTTCCGCGGTGCCGAAGTCACCCGGTGGTCCGCCGCCGGCCACGGGGCCTGCCAACATCTCGCCCACGGTCCGCCCCATTCGGACGACCAGGTCAGTGGCGGTATACAGTGCTGACACGACGCCCAGCGCTAATGTTGCGCCGAGCACTTTGGATCTAACCGTCATTGTTATGTCAGAAAGGGTCACTGGCCCTTTGCGGTTTCCACCGCCGTCGGGGCCTGAAAGTTTGGGGCGTTCTTGTCGCCCTTGTAGGCGGAAAGGACGGTGTCGGTGGCGGTCAAGACGTTGTGGGCGAATTCCAGAACCTTGGGCAGTGCGGCTTCGGGTTCCGGCAGGGTGGCGATCATCTTGGGCCATTCGAACATCAACCAGCCCTGAAAACAGACACCCTTGAGCAGCTCCAGGCCTCGCTTGAGGTCCACGTCACCCGAGCCGGGCATCTGGTAACCCAGGAATCGACCTTGCGGATCGAAATCACCGTCCGCCAGGCGAAACATTTTCAGTTTGCTGCCCAGACGTGGCACGGACCGGGTTGGCGCTTCACCGTCAAACCGCCCGTTGAGCGGGTTCCAGCAAGCGGCCACATTGGGATGGGCGGCTGCATCGACGATGAACCAAAGATCGGTGCTGCCGCAAAAGTCGCCCCCGTTTTCGACGAGGATGGTGGTCCGGCATCGGGCCGCCAGAGGGGCCTGCTTGCGTAATTCGGATGCGATTCGCCCCAAGGTGCCCCGGTGTTCGCCGGCTTGAGCGTCGCCCAGGAAAATGCGGACGTAGGGGACCTCGAGTTTTCCGGCCAGTTCCAGCGTCTCGGAAAGTTGGCGGCGGGCCTGGTCCAACGCCTTGGGGTCGGGCGACTCGAAGGCGGCTGAGCACCCCAGGCAGACCAGCGACACACCGGTCTGCTTGGCCAGGGCGAGGACGTTGCTGGGATCGTCGGTCAGCTCGGGCACTTCGGGCAGGTGCAACGTGCCGGACAGATTGCGCAGCTCGATTCCGTCGAAGCCCATGTCCCGGGCCTGGGTCAGCATGGTCTTGAGGTCCCAGGCTGGACATACCATGGAGCTGAAACCGATCTTGATGGCCATTGTGGTGGGGTCTCCGCGCGGGGCGTCCCGGTTCGTCGAGCCCGCCCGACGTTGGGCGACAGCTTAACAAGTCCGCACGTCGGGTCAACGTCGAAGCGGGTGGTGCCTTTTGGCACATGGTTTGAGGCGTGACAACCGCGGGGACCCACGGCCTGGCTGCGCCAGACCGTGCCACCCCGTTGCTAACCGGATTGAGATTCGGGCACCAGCAGGGCCATCAACTCAGCGACGTTGTCGATACGTTCAAGCGACAGGATTTTTTCTCGAATGCGGTGGCACTCATCCCGAGAAAAAGCCCCGTCGGCCAATGCCTCGAATTTTGTCTGGATCTCATCCACCGTCATGGGGTCGCGGTAATCCCCCTTGGGGACGTCGACCCGGGCGGAATGCGACTGCCCGCCGGTGGTGGTGATGGTCACTCTCGAGGGCTGACAGTCCGGGAACATGGCTTCGAACTCGTCGTTGCCCACCGCTTCGATGGTGTCCATGAGCGGGATGAGGGCTGGGTCGTTGATTCTCTCCAAGGTGAATTGCCGCGGTGTCACCTGGCGATCGGCGATGGCCACCGCCAGGCAGTAGGGCATGGAGTGGTCGGCGGTTTCGCGGGTGGTGGGGCGATACTTGGCTGGATCGGAAAGTATGTCGGCTGCCCGGGCGATGGTCTCGACGGTAATCTTGGCCACTTGCTCAGGCTTGATGTCGTGTTGCTCGACCAGTCGGAGGGTCGCAGTCAGTGGCGAGTGGGTCAGCGCTTCGATGGGAAAGGCCTTCATGCCGCAATCGACGATCTTGAAGCGTTCACCGAGCCCGTCGGTCAGGCGCTCCAGGTGCCAGGCGGGGCCCATGCAGTGGGTCAGCCCCTCCTTGCCGTCCACCACGTGCTCCGGGCCGCCGTAGCCTTTTTGGGCCAGGAGGGCGGCCCGCACGCCCGCCTGGGTGGCCATGGGATCGACGGTGTTTTTCATCATGGTGAGTTTGCCGGCGGTGACCGCCCCGAACGTGCAGGAATGGGAGGCTGCGATGCCGATGGCGTCTTGTATTTGTCCGGGCGACAGGCCCAGCATCCGCCCAGCTACCATCGGCGAGACGAAGGCCGTCAACGTGGCGTGGTGCCAACCTTTTTCACGTATGCCCGGATCGCCCGCTTCGCAGAAGCGCATCTCCATTTCATGGCCCAGTACGATGCCGACGATCAGCTCTTGGCCTGACAGGCCCTTCCATTCGCAGATGCTGGTGGCCGCCGGGATGATGTCCGACGGGTGGCAGGGGTCCGATTTCCAGTAGATGTCGTTGAAGTCCATGGCCCGGATGGCCAGGGCGTTGTAGAGGGCGGCGTGGTAGGCGCTGGATTTCCGCCCCGAGCCGATCAGCGTACACTGAGGCCTGCCCCCCATCTCCTGGATGTAATCCAGCAGGATGCGGCAGTCATCGTGCCGGTATCCGCCCAGGGCACAGCCCACCGAGTCATACAGAAACCGCTTGGCGGCATCGACGGCCTCGGAAGTCAGGTCTTCGAATCGCAGTTTGGCAGCCCACTCCGAGAGTGTGGCCGTGATGGTGCCCATGTCGCGCCTCCTAATCCCAGGGAATCAGCGGGTATTCTCTATAAGCGCGATGGATTGTGCAACCGGCGCCGGGCGCGATCCTGACGCATGGGCACAATGAGAAGGGAAGAGCCGGACCGGCCCGCCGGCGCACAAAGAACCC
>JBHHVM010000217.1:0-6149 GCA_046754265.1 Phycisphaerae bacterium | reverse complement strand
ACTCAGGCCGGCGTCCTCCTGCGCGAGCCCCTGCCCACCCTCGGCGACGCGAAGCCGGAATGGCTGATCGTCAACGCCCTGGAGTCGGAGTTGGTCCAAACGGTAATGTATCGAACGCTGTCGGAGCACGGGCCCGCGGTCATGGCAGCGGCGGTTCGGCTGGCGGCTACGCTCGGCGCTCGTCGTGCCTGCCTGGTCGTCGATCGAAAGCTGGGCAAACGCTGGCCGGCCGGCGCCTCACCTAAGACGGATACGCCGCCCGCCACCGCGCGACTGCGAATCGTCCGCCTTTCAGCCCATTATCCTGCCGGTGCCACGCCTTTGGTCATACACAGTGTCACCGGCCGGGAGATTCCCTACCTGGGCCGGGCCGCCGACGTGGGCGTGTTCATCATCGACCCTGTCGCCCTGCTCCACCTGGGTCGCGCCGTCGACACGTCCACGCCCCAAACCTGGCAACCTGTTACCGTAGCCGGGGATGCCGTCCAAGCCCCGGGCTGCTATCGCGTCCCACTGGGAACACCGCTGGCCCACATCGCTCGAAAAGTGGGCGTGACCCTATCGGCCGCCGCCCCAGCGATTGTCGGCGATCTGCTGTCGGGGGGCGGGCTCGACTGGCAAACCTCGCCGCCTTCGGTGTTGACCAAGCAGGATCACACCCTCATCTTTCAACGCCCAACCCTAACCGTCGAACGCCTCCCGGTCGCCTGCATCCGCTGCGGAGAGTGCCTGGACCATTGCCCGGTGGGGCTCGACCCACGGGCCATCCTCGATCGGGTCGAGCGCCGCCGATTGGATCAACTGGCCCCACTGAGCCCAGCCGCGTGCCTCGACTGCGGCCTGTGCGATTTCGTCTGCCCGTCCGCCCTGCCCCTGATGCGGGCCGTCCAGAGAGCGCGCCACCATGTCCACCCCTAACCACGACGAAAGCACGAAGGCCCGCACGACTCGCCCCAATAGCCCCCCACCGAACGTTCGACTTTCGACCCCGGCGCGCCGGAACCTCTCGGCTTTCGACTTTCGTCTTTCCGCGCCGCATAGCCGGCGATACGCCGAACATTACCACCTGGCGTTTGCCGCGGCCGCCACCCCGCCGCTGATCGCGGGCCTCATCCTTTACGGCTTGGCAGCCCTTTGGGTTTGCTTGCTGTCCATTGCATCGGCCCTGATCGCAGCCGTTGGGGTCCGGTTTGTGATTCAGGGCCACACGCCTATACCCGGGCCCAAAGCCTATTGGATCCACACCGCTCTAACCGGCCTGCTCCTGGGGCTGACTCTTCCTGTCACCGTACCGTGGGTCGTGCCGGTCATCGGCAGCCTGTCGGCCGTTTGGCTGGGCAAGGAGTTGCTTGGAGGATCGGGCAACAGCCTGTGGCACCCAGCCTTGATTGGCCGCCTCGTGGTAGCCCTGATGTTCGGGACTCAGATCGCCCCCCATGCCGGCCCCTTCCTGGCCAAGGGTCACCTATTGTACGGGTCCTGCGAACATGCCGTCCGGGCCGCCGCCGACTACCGGGGCTTCGACCTTAGCCCCCCAAAAGGCAACGCCCAGGCCTGGCGCATGCGCCCTCCTATGGATGTCCTGGCCCATCACGCTTACGCCCCCCCACCAAACACGGAACGCGAAACCGCCAGCGGAGCGCCGAACGCGGATTTCGAGACTCGCATTTCTCACTCACTTCTCACTTCTCGCTTCTCACTTGCCGTTCTCCGCGACCGGTTGCCTCCCTGGCCCGACACCGTGTGGGGCCATGTCCCCGGCGGCATCGGGGCCACCTGCCTGCCCGCCCTGCTACTCGGGGGGCTTTTCCTGATCCACCGCGGCTACATCGGCTGGCAACTTCCGCTGGGCTGCGTGGTCACCGTCGGCGCCCTGGCGTCGGTTTGGCCCATCTACATCGGACGGGCCCCGGATCAAATCGCGCACCAATGGCTGCCTTTGTTCTACACCGAGCAGGGGCAGCCCGCCGGGGCCGCCGTGGTGCTGTTCCACCTCACCGCTCCGGGTTTGTGGCTAGCCTGCCTGCTCCTGGCCACCGATCCGGTCACCAGCCCCCTGACCCGCCGGGGACATCTGTGGGCCGGCGTCATGCTCGGAGCCGTCATCATTGCCTTTCGGTGCAACCCCTGGATGCCCGCGTTTTCCGACGGAACGTATTGGGCCGTGCTGGCCATGAACACCTGCGTCCCGTTCATAGACCGCCTCACCCGACGCCGCGTCTTCGGAACCGCCAGTCGGACCGCCCCTCAAACCCACGCCGACCGGCGTTTGGGTAATCTCTCACAAACACCCGTCCGGTAAGATGGGTACTTAGCCCCACCGACCCATGACCATGCCAAACCAACGTCCCCATTTCGACCCCAAATGGGCTGGGCATTGACCCGACACTACCCTCCGCGGCAATATGGCCCTAGAATTGCTGTGCCTCCATATCAGCGGTTGGCGAGGCGGGGGTCCGTGAATCTGACGAGAGAGGGTTGTGGGATGAAGGCAACGCTAGCCGTCTTGCTGGCTGGGTTTGTTTTCCTGGCGGGCTGTGATCTTCTGGGCGGGTTATCCGGAGGTCGAGGCGCCGGGACTGGGAGTCGGAGCAGTGATCCGGGCCCGGGCAGTGGAAACGAAGCGGAGCCCGGACAGACCGTGCCCACGTCCGGGACCGTTGGGGCCCGCATTCGGAACCTCTCTGATCGGCACGCCGACGTTACCCTTAACTTCTTGCTGAGGGATACTCAGGTCCACCTTTCGTTCATGCGCGTCCCGCCGCAGACTTCAACCACGGTCATTGGTCCGGAACAGGCGGACACGATCGACGCATCGGCAGTCGATGCCGACGGCCAAGCCCTTCCCGAACGATCCTTCGTCTTCGGCGTCGATTTTGACGAAGGGACCGAAGCCGTCTATGTCATCGAAGGCGACGAGCCTCTCGACAACGTCCCCCCGACGCTGACCATCGTCCAACCCGCCCAGGACGTTCGCGTCCCTCAGGGCGGCATCCTGCAGGCTGTCATCGACGATGAAGACCCGGACTCCTCAGCCTCGATCGACCTTTATCTCGACCCCAACGATGTGCCACTGGATGGCAACGAAATCCTGCTGGGCGCAGACTTTCCGGAGGATCCCGATGGGCCGGCTGACACCTTTGGGTTCAGTATCGGCCCGAACGTTGACGCGGGATTCTACCGTCTGATCGCGGTCATCGAAGATGAGGTCTTCACTGAAATCGTGCAAAGTTCCGCCGTCATCGAGGTCTTCGTCCCGTCGGTCGATTCTTCCGGCGGCCTTTCTTTGGCATTGTTGACTCCCGCAGCCGACACCGCCATTGCCGTCGGCGGCAATTTCAACGTCACCTGGACGGACCAGGCCCCCAACGACAACGCCAACATCGAGTTGTATCTCGATCCCAACAGCACCGACCTGGATGGCGATGAATTCCTCCTGGCCTCGGGTATCAACGAAGACCCGGACGGGGCGGCCGACGGCACCACCGTTTCGGTCGCCGGCGCGCCGACCGGTACCTACCGCGTGCTAGGGCGAATGGTCAGTACCGACGGCACCGTGTTTGCCCAGGCGCCGGGCTTGGTCACCGTGGCGATTCCGCCCAGCCTGACCATCGATCAGCCCGCCCAAAACGTATCCGTATTTGTCGGCCAGCCCTTGTCGATCGCATGGTCCGATGAGGACGACGACAGCAACGCCCAAATCACCTTGTTCCTGGACGCCAACACCACCGACCTGGACGGAGACGAGATCCAGTTGGCCACCTTCGACGAAGACCCCGACGGAACCGGCCAGGACCAGGCCAGCGTCATCTTGAACGTCGAGCCCGGCACCTACGACGTGCTGGGCGTCATCACCGACGGGCTGTTTACCCGGACCGCTCGATCGGCCGGCCAGGTCCTGGTCGTCCCATTCCTGGGTGGCGGCGGCACCGAACCCTTCACGGACTGCCAACCCAACGGCATTCCCGACGACCAGGAGTTGATCGAAAACGATTGCAACTCCAACGGTGTGCCCGACGAATGCGACCCTGACTGCGACGGCAATGAGCAACCCGACGCATGTCAGGCCCTGGAAGTCGACTGCAACAGCAACAACATCCCCGATGTCTGCGAGCTTGCCGACAACGACTGCAACAGCAACGGCATGCCCGACGAGTGCGATCTAGTCAAGCACCACTGCTACCCTGCCGGACTACCGGACGACTGCCCCCTGGTCGACAATGACTGCAACACCAATGACATACCCGATGACTGTGAACTGGCCGGCAACGATTGCAACTCCAACGGCGTCCCGGACGAATGCGACCTCGTACAGGTCGACGGCGATGATGGGGACGGCGTCTTGCCCGTTTGCGACGTCTGCCCCAATTCCGACCTAGCCGCCTTCATCACGATCAGCACCTGCAGCACCGGCGTTCCCAATCTGATCGGCCAAGATGGCTGCACCATGAACGACCTGCTAAGTCAATGCTTCCAAACGGCGCCCACCCACGGTGAATTTGTGCAATGCGTGGTAAAGCTGGCCCTCGAATGGGCACGCACTAACTTGATCACCGCTACCCAAAAAGATCAGATTACTGCCTGCACGGTCCGGCCTGACGTTCTCCAGAAGTTCGAGGACAAAGGCAACGCTACGCCCGACCAATAGATAGCACTGTCTTGGCGGAGCACCACGCCGTCGTCGAGCATAGAGTCTCCCTCAGCCTCGCGCCCGAAATGCATGCGACTCGGCCAAACGGTTAACGGTCGGGACCGACGCCCTTGGATAGCTTGTCTTGGGCTCGATGAAGCAACTTGAACATGCTGTCGGCCAATTCGCCGACACCTGCGTCACCGCTACCACCGACCCGCGGAATGCATACGACGTCCAAGCCCCTGGGCAGGCCATGCTGCTGCGTGCGAAATGCCTCTCGTAATCGCCGCCGAATTCGGCTGCGCGTCACCGCCCCTCCCATCCGCTTGCCGACCTTGACGCCCAATCGCGTGATGTCTGACCCATTCTCGACGGCATAGATCACCAGCCGACGGTCACCCACACTGCACCGCCTGGCGAAAACGCGATCGAATTCACCCTGCCGGGTCAGGCGTTGCTCCGCCCGGAATCGGCGTCGGATAGTCATTGGGCGAATAACTCCGCGAAAACGTGGGTCCACCGGGTGAACCCGTGCCGCAAGGACCAGGACCGGCCTCGGTTTGAATCGCCGGCCCATCCTCCGTACAATAATAAGCTGATCTACCGACCGCGGGTTGGCCGATTCAAGGTCATCCACGCTCGACCGACCGGGCCCAAGCATAGGTGCCAACATGGTCTCCACCAAATGCCTGATGCAGATCGGCCTGTGCATCGCCCTTGCCGCCGCCACTGTGGCTGCCCGGCAAGGCGATACCCGCATCGACACGCAAGTCAACTCTGGCGCCAACACACAGGTCGGCTCCAGCGGCTACAATCCCGCAATCCTACCGGGTTTCGTGGCCAACAACGCCGATCTCTATGTCACCGGGAATATCACCGGCGGTCGGGCCTTTCGCGCGTTTTCTCCCGTGGCCGATTCGACGGCGTTTCGGGCCACCACGCCCTCGTCCAGCCTGAGCCGTTTCGAGCGAGACAGCATCTCCTACCTCGACCTCTCCTCCGGAAGAAATCCATACTTACCCAGCCCCTACTATTCCCGCTCTCGCACAGCCACGACCTACGGCGGGCTGTCGGCCGGCCTCAATGATTTCGGCGCTCTCCCCTCGGCCGGGCTCTACTCGCGTCAAACCCGCACCGCAGCCTACACTTCGCGCCGCTACGGCATGCCCTACGCCCCGGATTTGACCCGCTCTTTGACTTCACCCCCGGTCAACTCCATACCGATGACCAGTCCAGTTGCCCCAACCAGCATCTTTGCCCAACCGGTCACCGCTATCTCCGCCGGTCAACCCAATGCTGCACCCTGGCCCGTTTGGCTCAGCGCCCACCGACCCGCCGATCGCGATGTTCTTCTTCCACGCACAGCAACGACCACCCAAACTGACACGGAAACACCCGGGGCGTTCGACCCTGTGGCCAACTCCGACTCGATTGATCTGGTGCGGCGATCAGGCCTGTCTAGCATTCCCATTCCCACCGACGCCGAGGAGACTGACGACCGGGCCAAGTCCACGAC
>JBHHVM010000216.1:0-6187 GCA_046754265.1 Phycisphaerae bacterium | reverse complement strand
ACCGCCATTCAATGCTATGCCGGAAAAATACGTGCCCTGTCGCCCCAGGCGCCGGTCTCGCTTTCGCCACAATCGCCCCGCGTGATCGCTCCGCCGGCGCTCGAGGTTGCTAACCCACTGCCGAAGCGCCCCGCCCGTCGCCGTCGAGTCGCCGAATCGCCGGCCGAGGTAGTGCCTCAAGAATCGCAACCGCGTCGATCGTGAAGCGTGCCGCCGAAACCATTGGTGCAGCTCGGCCAGGTTCCCGGCGGCAGCCTCCGGCCAGACCGCCCGGCCAACCGCCGCGCCGTAAAGGTCTGCGTAAAGCGCCCGCAGTGGGTCGTCTGCTATGGCTTGCAACAAGATATTGCCGGGATGACCGTCCCGATGCATAAACCCAGCCTCATGAGACTTGGCCAGCAGATCGCCCAAGGCCTCCGAGACGGCTGCCATCGCGTGGAATCGCTCCCTGCCATCGGCCAACCGCCGGACGTTCCGCCAGACCTCTGGAAGTGGCTGGGCCTGGGGGGCCTCAGCCAAGATCAATACCCCGGTGAGGTTTCCCAGGCCTTGGCGCTTCTGCCCGCAGGCCACCGGCTCGACGCAGGGCACGTGTAGCGACCGGGCGTTGACGCCCGCCTGCCATTCGTGCCAGGCATTGTCGCCCCGAAGCAGGCAACGCAGGCGGTCCCGCCAATCGGCTGGGTTGTAGACCTTGACGTACCAGCCGCGCCCGCCGGCGTGCAGCCGCCAGACCTGCCGGTTGGGGTTGGCCTTGACGAGCTGGGCCCGGGGGTCACCGGCCAAGTTCAGCCAGTCAACGGCAGATGCGATCTCGCCAAAACGGTCCTGCCATTCCTCAGCCACGTGCCAGGAATCGATGCGGCCCGTCTGTATCGAGACCCCGTTGGTGGCGACCGGGATTTGATTTGTGCCTGTGTTCACGGACCGTGGGGACTCCGGCCGACGGGCCAGAAAGGCCAAACGGGCCCGGCGCCGGGCCGTCTGGACGTGAAAAAAGGCTATCTAGCCCCACGAGGGATGTCAAAACCGCCGCCAGGGCCCAAAGGAAAAGCCCACCTTCCCGGAGGAAGGTGGGCTTTCGGTATCCTGGAGTGACGGGCGGGCCGGCAACGTCACTCCGGGACAAGAGAGCGTGTTTTTGACGGACCAGCCAACCGCCGCCGGCCCATTCATCCTACAGAACCTGCGGCCGGGGCGTTTGATTCCCATGCCTGGAAACATTTTTTTTGGATGGCTCGAAATCGGCCCGCTTCGCGTTCTAACCTCCTGTCAAAAAGGGCGTTATCGGTGTCTACCCGGTTGGACGGTCATTTTCTCGGGCGCGAATAGGCCCGGATCACCGGTGGCCCCCGCCATCAGGCCTGCACCCCGACCAATGTAAGGATTTGTTGCCTGGGTGACCGTCACCCGCGCGATCGGGCATGCCGACGCCGGGCGCCGGGCCTCTTGTCGGGTGACGGGTCCTGGCGACAATGGCAGCCGGGGACCCGAGACAGTTCTAAGGAAAGGACCGACCATGGAGAATCCGATGCTTGTCGCCTGCGGATTGATGTTTGCCCAGCTTGCCGGCGGAACCGCCAGCGGAACCGCCAGTGGTACCGCCAGCACCCAATCGGCTGCCAACCCGGGCGTCGGCGTGGTGAACATCGCCCAGGTGTTCGAAGCCTTCGACATGACCCGCGACTTGGAGGAACGTTTCGACAAGGCCCGCCGCGATATCAGCACCGAAGCAGACAACCGCCGCCAGGCCATCGACCGGCAGATGGCCTCGTTGGAGGCTTTCGACCCCGCCAGCCGCGACTATTCCGAACGCCGTACCGAGGTTCAACGCATGCGCGTGGAATACCAGGTCTGGCTGGAGATGGAGGAGCAACGCCTCAAGGAAGAGCACATGCTGTGGCTGCGGCAGATCTATGGCCGAGTCACCGATGCCGTGGGACTGGTGGCCAAGCGGCGAGGCATCGACCTGGTGGTCACTAACGACGAGCTGAGTCCCGACGCGCCGGACTCCATCTCGCTGCGGCGTGAAATCCTGCTCAAAAAGGTGCTCTACTTCAGCCCCCGGGTGGACCTGACCGCCGAGGTGCTCCGCATGGTCAACGAAGACTACGACAAGGCTGGCGGCGGCGCCTCGTTGAAGGTGCCCCCCCCGGCCCGACCCAGGCCGCGGACCCCAGCCCAAGGCAGCCCCCGGTGACCCCCGGGCCCGGTCGAGGCCTTCCCACACGTCCGGGGTATCGCGGTCCGGTTCCGATATCACCGGTGGGCCACCATTGCGAATCCACCGGTTGGGCGGGATAATTGCCCGTTTGGGTCCGTCGGCCCTCGCTGGGGTCGCCCTGCGGGCCGGTGGCGACGCCGGGATCGGAATGGAAGGGTTGTGGTTTTCCAAAGGACCATTGCCAAAACGGTGGAGTTGGAGGGGCGCGGGTTATTCACCGGCAGCCCTGCCATTGTGCGCTTTCACCCGGCTGAGGCGGGTTCGGGCATTACCTTCATGCGCACGGATCAGCCCCAACCGGTCCGCATCCAGGCCCGGGTGGAAAACGTCACCAAACGGGCCCGCCGCACCTCGCTGCGCAACGGAACCGTCTCCATCGAGACCGTCGAGCACGTGCTTAGCGCCTGCTTGGGCATGCAGGTGGACAACCTGCTGATCGAGCTGTCCGGCGACGAGGTCCCCGCCGCCGA
Source organism: Phycisphaerae bacterium (assembly GCA_046754265.1). GTDB lineage: Bacteria > Planctomycetota > Phycisphaerae > UBA1845 > UBA1845 > OFTM209. The sequence continues at coordinate 3,493 of JBHHVM010000216.1, read as the reverse complement.
CGGTAGTTGCATGCCCTTCGTCGAAAAGCTCCAGGAAGCGGGCTTTGACGATCAGGAGGGCCCGCGCCAAGCCTATACCATCACCGACACCATGCGTGTGGTCGAGGGTGACTGCGAATTGGTGGCCCTGCCGCCCCTGAACGAAGACGTCCACCGGCTGGAGATTCACTACGACCTGGACTACGGCACCGGCGGTCCGATCGGACGACAGCGCTATTCGGTGATCGTCAGCCCGGACATCTTCGTGCGCGAGATCGCCCCCGCCCGGACCTTCGTGCTGAAGCGCGAAGCCGATCAACTTCTGGCCAGCGGGCTGGGCACGCACCTGACCTACGAAGATATTCTGGTATTCGGCGAAGACGGGCCGATCGAAAACGAGCTTCGCTTCGCCGACGAGTGCGTCCGCCACAAAATCCTGGATTTAATCGGGGACATGTATCTGCTGGGCAGACCCATCATCGGGCGGATCTACGCCCGCAAATCGGGGCATGCCCTGAATCATTCGCTGGTCCGGGCGTTTCGGCAGCGCATCGAGGAAAACGAACGGGCCCGCATGCTGGTGGCCAAGCCCGACCTGGACGTTCGCCAGGTTCAAAGAACTTTGCCGCACCGTTATCCCTTCTTGATGGTCGATCGTATCGTGGAGCTTCAAGGCACCGAGCGGGCCGTGGGCATCAAGAACATCACCATCAACGAGCCGTATTTCCAGGGGCACTATCCGGGGCAACCCATCATGCCCGGCGTGCTGATTATCGAGGCGATGGCACAGATGGGCGGCATCCTGCTCTCCCAGGAGTTGGAGCATAAGGGCAAGGTGGCTGTCCTGCTCAGCCTGGACAAGGTCAAGTTTCGGCGAACGGTGGGGCCGGGCGACCAACTGGTGTTGATCGCCGAGACCATTCGGGTCAAATCGCGCAGCGGGCACGTGCGGACCCTGGCCAAGGTCGGCGGTGACGTGGTGGCTGAAGCCATTATCAAATTCGTCCTGACCGATGCCTAGCAGACCGGGCCCCATGTGGAGACGCAATCAATCGTGAACCCAACCGACACGCAGACCCAAGCCGGCATTCACCCCACCGCCCTGGTCGACCCCCGGGCGGAGTTGGGCGACGACGTGGTCATCGGCCCGTACTGCGTCGTTGGGCCCGATGTGCGCCTCGGCGACGGCTGCCGCCTGCACCACCAGGTGACACTGACGGGGCACACCACCGTCGGCAAGGGATGCGAGTTTTTTCCGGGCGTGATGATCGGACTCAAGCCCCAGGACCTCAAATACCGCGGTGAGCCTACCCGGGTCGAAATCGGCAACCACAACGTCTTTCGTGAAATGGTCACCCTGCACCCCGGCACCGTGGGCGGCGGCGAGGTCACCCGGTTGGGGGATCACAACCACCTGCTGATCGGCGTTCACGTGGCCCACGACGTGCAGATCGGTCACCGATGCGTTCTGGCCAATTACGTGCAGCTTGCCGGTCACGTCAAGGTGGAAGACCACGTGACTTTCGGAGGCCAATCGGGGGTGCATCACTTTGTCACCATCGGCAAGCACGCCATGGTGGGCGGCCTGACCCGGACCACCGCTGACGTGCCGCCGTTTATGATTTTCGTGGCGGCCCGCACCCATGGCCGGGTGCGCATCGTCAACGGTGTGGGCCTGAAGCGCTGCGGGTTCAGCAATGAGCAGATCGAAGCCATCAAAAAGGCCTGGCTGCGACTGTACGCCCGCAAAGCCCGCATCGGGGGGCGGGCCATTCGACAGATCGCCGAAGAAATCCTGGCTGAACCCGGCGTGGACGACAACGTGACCTATCTGTGCGAGTTCATCATCCGCTCAGCCGCCCACGGACGCCAGGGCCGATATCTCGAGTCGCTACGATCCGACAACCCCAACGCCCCCCGCCAAGGCGGCGACGGGCAAGCCACCTGATAATTTGATTGGACGGCACCGTAAAGGTGCCCAGGGTTCAATAAACGCGAACAACACTATGCCTGAGACCTTGCGCACCGCAGTAGTCGGCGTCGGCCACATGGGTCGGCACCACGCCCGGCTCTACCATGAATTGCCCGAATGTGAACTGGTGGCTGTCGTGGACACCGACGCGGACCGGGCGGCCCAGACCGCTTCCAAGCACGACACCAAGCCCTTGACCGACGTGGCTAATCTGCTGGACCTCAAGCCGCAAGCGGTCACCGTGGCTGTGCCCACCGTGGCCCACGAGCGGGTGGCTGCACCGTTAATCGAAGCCGGCATCCCGCTGCTCATCGAAAAGCCGCTGGCTCCCGACACAAACTCCGCCCGCAGACTGTTGGAGCAGGCCAAGGCCCGCGATTGCTTGATTCAAGTCGGACATTCCGAACGCTTCAACCCCGTGGTCCAAGCCATGGTGCGCATGGGCGTTCGCCCGCGGTTCATCGAAACCCACCGCATCAGCCCCTTCACCTTTCGCAGCGCCGACATCGGCGTGGTCTTCGACATGATGATCCACGACATCGACATCGTGCTGCACCTGGCTGATTGTCGAGAGTACGACGTCCACGCCGTGGGCGTCAGCGTGCTTTCCAAGCACGAAGACATCGCCAACGCCCGCATCAACTTCGCCGATGGCTGCGTGGTCAACCTGACCGCTTCGCGATTGGCCTTAAAAACCGAACGAAAGATCCGCGTCTTCTGCCCCGATGCCTACCTCTCCATGGACTATCAAAAGAAATCCGGCATCGCCATCAAGAAGGACGCCAACCTGGACCTGATCAAGATGGCCGCCGAAAAGGACCTGACCGACTTGTCCCAGGTGGCCGGTCTGGATTTCGGCAAGATGCTCAACGTCGAACCCCTGATCATCGACGACGTCGAACCGCTCAAAGCCGAGATTCAATCCTTCCTGAATGCGATCCGCACGCACACGCCGCCCCCCGTCTCGGCCGCCGACGGATTGGCCGCGGTGGACCTGGCTGAACGCATCGTCGCCAGCGTCCAAAAACACGACTGGAACCGCTGAGAGATTGCGCCCGACCAAGCACGCATCCCAGAACCCAACGAGCCGCGAACTTCAGTTCGCGCGGACCGCCTCAATCGCACCATCCAAATCCGAAGCGCGTTGCTGCCAATCACAGTATTCCAGCGTGTCGACGCCACGCCCGGGCTGCGAATGCCACAAACTGTCACGCCCAACGCGATCGCCCAGATCCGCCAATCGAGCCGCCAGCCCACCCGCACCGCCTTCATAAAAAAAATCCGTCAGATTGGCCGGGTCGTCCGCATTGAGCAATTCCGGATAGGCCAACCGATTCGGCACCAGCGGATAACAGCCGGCCGCCACCGCCTCTGCCACCGCCAAGCCGAAAAACTCATGGTCGGCTGTGGAGACCACCACGTCCGCATCGCGCAGCACCGCCACGTATTCCTCCCTGGATTCCTGGTAACCCCAGCCATCGATGTGCTCGGCGAAGAACTCCTTAGCCCACTCGAAGACCGGCGGGCAGTCGCGAAAACTCT